>CAYWNI010000007.1:0-20723 GCA_964459525.1 uncultured Lentimicrobiaceae bacterium
TACACACATCGGAAGTGGATTTTGCCCCGGATAATTACGCCACAGAGCAGTTGTTCTTCAACAGCAAAGACGGCACCCGCATTCCTATGTTTGTCGTTCACAAAAAAGACATGGTGTTAAACGGAGACAATCCGCTGTTACTATACGGCTATGGCGGTTTCAACATCAGCTTAACTCCCAGTTTTAGTGTTAGCAGAGCCGCATTTCTTGAACAAGGTGGTATATTCGTTATGGTAAACCTAAGAGGCGGCGGAGAATATGGTGAGGAGTGGCACAAACAAGGAACGCTCATGAACAAACAAAATGTTTTTGACGACTTTATTGGAGCCGCCCACTACCTTATCGACAATAAATATACTTCCTCAGAGAAGTTGGCCATCGCCGGCGGATCGAATGGAGGCTTGCTGGTGGGCGCATGCCTTACACAGGAACCGGCTTTGTTCAAAGTAGCCATTCCAATGGTAGGCGTGCTTGATATGCTTCGGTATCACAACTTCACTATTGGTTGGGCCTGGGCTACCGATTATGGCCGCAGCGACGACAGCGAGGAAATGTTCCAGTATTTATACAATTATTCACCATTGCATAACATTAAACAAGGAGTAAATTACCCAGCTACACTGGCCATTACTGCCGATCATGACGACCGCGTTGTTCCTGCCCATACGTTTAAGTTTATGGCCACTCTTCAGGAAAAGGATGGCGGAAAAAACCCTGTTTTAATTCGCGTGGAAACAAAAGCCGGACATGGAGCAGGGAAGCCAACCTCTAAGCAAATTGACGAAGCTACCGATATGTATGGTTTTATAATGTACAATTTAGGTATGACCCCAACGTTCTAACTTAATAATTTCTTAACATAGGTTAAAGAACTATTACAGCCGAATTCTATACTCTTGCAGTGTTTTCTTAAAAAGATAAACAATGGAGACTATTTATTTAATAATTGTTGTACTTCTCTTTGTTTTAGCAGCTTCCGACCTAGTAGTAGGTGTTAGTAACGATGCTGTTAACTTCCTCAATTCAGCCATCGGCGCAAAAGTTGCTCCGTTTAAAATCATTATGCTTATCGCCGGAATAGGAGTTCTGGTAGGCAGTGTTTTTTCATCAGGTATGATGGAAGTAGCAAGAAAAGGGATTTTTAATCCAGGCGAGTTTTATTTCTCGGAGATCATGCTTATTTTTCTTGCCGTAATGGTAACCGACATTTTACTCTTAGATGCCTATAACACCATAGGCCTGCCTACCTCCACTACAGTATCCATTGTATTTGAACTACTTGGCGCTTCTGTAGGAATGGCCACTATTAAAATTATTATGAATGAGCACATTACTGGTATTGCTCAATTTATAAACTCATCTAAGGCATTAGCAATCATTTCGGGAATTCTAGTTTCAGTTGTCGTTGCCTTTACAGTGGGAGCATTCATACAATATATCGCCCGTATCATGTTTAGTTTCAACTACGAAAAACGCATGAAATACCTCGGCGCCATATGGGGAGGCATAAGCTTTACAGCACTTACTTATTTCATATTGATCAAAGGGGCAAAAGGTGCTTCTTTTATGTCGGAGGCAACTGTGGATTACTTTCAACACAATGCCACCTTAATCTTGTTGGCCAGCTTTTTTGCTTGGACAATTATCTTACAGGTACTTTATATGATTTTTAGAATTAACATTCTTAAAATCATTGTTCTAGTTGGCACTTTCTCCTTAGCTATGGCTTTTGCAGGAAATGATTTAGTGAATTTTATTGGTGTACCACTTGCCGGATATAATTCGTGGCAGATTTTTAATTCTGCAGGAGGAGGCGTGGCTAACGATTTTCTGATGACACAACTCGCCGGAAAGGTAAGTACCCCCACCATATTTTTAGCTGCCGCCGGCATTGTAATGGTAATAACGCTTTACACCTCAAAAAAGGCAAAAAGTGTTGTAAAAACCTCACTTGATTTAAGTAGGCAGGTTGAAGGTGACGAACGCTTTAAACCCAATTGGCTTTCAAAGGCTTTGGTGCGCTCCAGCATGAACTTCAACAATTCGTTACGTAGTTTGATACCAAACCCCGTTATTCGATTTATCGAAAAACAGTTTGAACCCCTAAAACAAAAAACAAAAGAAAAAGACCCCCCAGCTTTTGACCTCATTCGTGCTTCTGTAAATCTAACTGTGGCCAGTGTGCTTATCGCACTGGGAACATCATTAAAACTACCTTTATCAACCACTTATGTTACTTTTATGGTAGCCATGGGCTCCTCACTTTCTGATAAAGCTTGGGGAAGAGAGAGCGCTGTGTACAGAATTTCAGGAGTACTTACCGTTATTGGTGGATGGTTTTTTACTGCGTTTAGCGCCTTTACTGCCTCACTTATTATTGTTTATGTCTTCTATTTTGGCGAAATCTATGCCATTGGTGGCGTATCACTTATCGTGTTATACATTATGTACAGATCACACGTTTTACATAAAAAAAATGTTGAAACATCTGGAATTGATACAAAAGAGATAAGCGATCTGAACGATGATAACATTGGTGAAAAAACAGTGAAAACTGTTCTCAAGAACCTTAAAAAAATCGCCGCAGCTACCGAAGGCATTGTAACCGGACTGGAAAATGAAGACCGAAAGGCACTAAAAAAAATCCAACGCGATTTGGATAGCACCACTGCCAAAACCAAATACTTAAAAGACCACATCACCATTATTGTTGATAAGCTTAAGAAAAACTCCACCGACACCGCCTACTACTTTGTACAAGTACTGGATTATATGCGTGAAATGCTGCATGCAATTTCTTACATTAACAAACCGGCGATGGAGCACATAGAAAACAACCATCGACCGTTTAACCCAGCACAAATTTCTGAGTTAAAGATGCTTCAGGGACACTTATCAAAATTCTTAAACCTGATCATCGTAAGTATAGAAACCAAAAATTACAACAAACAAGAAGAAATTCAAGCCGTTTTAAACCAATACTTAAAACTGCTAGACAAATGTAATAAGAACCAGATCAACCGAATCAAAGAATCGCAATCGGGTACTAGAAATAGTATGTTGTTTTTAAACATACTCAACGAAAGTAAACACTTAGCGCTGATGGGATTCAACCTTTACAAATCGCAAAGAGATTTTGTAACGCTTGATCACTAAAAAAAAGTCGCCCATAATTATGGGCGACTTTTTTATTTTCTTGCTCTAATAAACCGCGGCTTGTTGTTCAAATCATTTTTCAACTCAATATCATGAAACCCATAATCAACGCACAACGCCACCATGTCATCACCAAGCACTTCGTTGATTTCAAAATAAACTCGACCACCTTTTTTCAGATACGATTCTGATTGCTTTAAAATGGCATCATAAAAACGCAATGGCTCATTGTTTTCAACAAAAAGAGCTAAATGTGGCTCGTAATCAAGCACATTGGGTTGCATCTCTGATTTTTCTCTTTCCAACACATATGGCGGATTACTTATTAGAAAGTCTATTTCGCTCAGTTGAATTACCGATTGAGAGAAAACACTTTCTTTGAAAAAGGAAACTTCCAGATGATTTTCCTTAGCATTTTCAGTTGCCAGATCCACGGCAGCAGAACTTATATCAAACCCCAAAACCTCAGCTTCTAAAAAAAAACGCTTTATGCCCAAAGCAATGCAACCACTTCCACTGCATACATCTACAATCTTTTTGGGCGATTTTTCTGACTCAATAACCCAATCAACAAGCTGTTCGGTTTCCTGCCGTGGAATAAGCACGTCGGGCGACACTTTGATGTTTAATCCACAAAACGGAACCTGTCCAACAATATACTGCACAGGCTTATGATTCTTCAATTCCTTTATGGCAAACAAAAGCTTTAGCATCTCCGATTCACTTAAGCGTTTGTCGGGGCTCATACTTAACTGAATTCGGGTAACGCCAAAAAAAGCTTCAATAATCCAGTAAACAAGTGATTTGGCCTCTTCAGATGGATAAATCTTTGAAAGATCATCTATAGATTCCAACACTAATTTCTTAAGTAAATTGCTAGAGAATTTCATACCGCAAAGGACATAATTTTCTGCGAAAGTGAGACTAAAAATCTATACTTTAGCCCACCTATTTAAAAACACTTTACGATTATGGGTGTCCGGTTCATTCTTACAGGTTCGCCAAACGAAGGAAAAACAACCAAACTGCAGCAGATTGTTGACGAGCTAAAATCACGCCAATTGAACATTTCAGGGTTTTTAGCACCCGGCATTTGGGAAAATGAAGAAAAAGCTGGATTCGACCTCCTCAACTTAGATAATAATGAATGTAGACTACTGGCGCGCACCTCCTTATTTGAAGGCGCAGAACAATTCGGTCGCTTTTTTTTTAGTAAAACAACCATTGCCCAAGCCGAACTCATTATTTATAGCACACCCGAAAACAATCCCGATTTAATTATTATTGACGAAATCGGCAAATTTGAACTAGCCGGACAAATTTGGCATGATTCACTTTTTTACCTGCAACAAAACAGCACAGCACCTGTTTTGATCGTTGTTAGAAACGACCTCACAAAAAGCGTAATCTCATTTTTCAAGATTATAGACCCAATAATATTCAACCTCAACACCGATAACAACCACATATTAAACAGCATTTTGAGCACAGTTCAACACCATTCCACACAAAACAAATTGTGATAAAAGCATTTAATATTAACTCCACTGGCGTAATAATCCAAAAAAATAATAACTTTACTGCAATTTTTACGCTCGCTTCCAAAATTGGTTTTTATGATACGTAACCACAGCAGACGAATTAAAACATCGCTAAGGGGTAAATTGCTTTTGTACATCCTTACGCCTGCAATTCTTATTTTCTTTACCACTTTAGCATATATAATACTAAGCAGTAAAAAGCTTGCAGTTGAAGAATCAATCAACTTTGTAAACGCCACGGCAAGGGAATCAGCCAATGTTATCAAAACACAACTCGACAGCGACATGTCGACTTTACGTACAATTGCCACCGTCTTTCAAAATTATCCTAATGCCACCGAAGCCCAACGTCAGGATGTGTTTGATCCGATTCTGGAAAAAGTACTGCAAAACAATCCACAATTTATCTCGGTATGGGCCAGCTGGGAACTTAGCGCAGTTGAACCTGGATATGCACTTCCACATGGCCGATTGCGCATCACCTACATCAACGAAAATGGCAACATCAGAAAAACCGTTGAACCGCTCGAAACCAACGGAAAAGCTACTGACGGTATCTACTACGACATAAAAAGTAATCCGCGCGAGTTGATGACAGAGCCTTATTACTTCTATTACCAAGGCAAGGAAGACAAACAAATTCTTGAAACAAGCGCCTGCATACCGCTTGTAATCAAGGGTAAATTTGCGGGGCTAGTTGGTGCAGATATAGACATTAAAAGATTTTTCAGTCTGGTAAAAGACATTAAACCTTTCGAAGATAGTTATATACTAATGATGTCAGACAAAGGAACGATAATTGCCGGTGCTGATGAGGAATATGAAAATACATCGATTGAGAACTTACGTTTTATCAAAAAAAATGACCTTAATATAGGCGATAGCATTGCCATGCATAAGCCATTCATGATAATTGACAATACAGATGCCGGACGCAGTCAATATATATCATTTGTTCCTTTTAGAATCGGTAAATTTCAAAAACCGTGGTATATTGCCATCATTGTTCCCGAAAAAACCATTCTTACCAAAGTTAATCTGAATGCATGGGTATCATCGCTAGCAGGTGTGTTCGGATCACTCATGTTAGCCATTTTAATTTGGATTGTTGCAAGCAAAATTACGAAACCGTTAAAAGAAACTACTTCGGAATTAAACACCCTATCGACAGGCAACATCGATGAAGTTAAAGAGCTGAGCTTAACCACGCACGACGAATTGGCCGAAATGGGAAGAGCGCTCAACAAACTTCTAAATTCAATGCGCAAAAGTGCTGATTTTGCAGGACATATAGGCCAAGGGAATTACACCATGCCTTTCAAATCACTTGGCAGTAAGGACATCTTGGGCAATTCTTTGATGCAAATGAGAGACAACCTCATTTCATTAAAAAACACCAATGCCGAGAACAACTGGAAGCAACAATCGTTGGTACAGATAAGTGAATTGTTGCAAGGCGACAAAACCGCCACAGACCTTGGTAATCAGGTATTATCAACGCTAGTAGCCATTGTTGGCGCTCAAATGGGAGCCATTTATGCTGAAGATAGCGACACCTTTCAACTCATCAGCTCCTATGCTTATTTTCAGCGTAAATCTGCAACCAATAGCTTCAAGCTGGGAGAAGGACTGATAGGACAGGCTGCTCTGGAGCGAAAAACCATCGCTTTTAATCAAATACCCGACGATTACATTCTTATTAAATCAGGACTTGGCGAATCCAAGCCTACTTTTATCTTGGTTGTTCCACTTGTTTTCCGAAAAAAAGTGGTAGCGGTATTGGAATTGGCTGGCGCAGAGCAGTTTTCACAAGAAAAAATGGATCTTATCTCACAGATTTCCGAAAACTTGGCCATCGCATTTAACACCATCAAAGTAAATACAGAAGTTAAAATTCTGCTAAACAAAACACAGGAACAGGCTGAAGAGCTCCGTGCACAGCAAGAAGAGTTACTCGAATCGAATAAAGTGCTTGAAGAAAAATCCAATGCGCTCAAAGTTTCGGAAGAAGAACTTCAACAACAACAAGAAGAATTGCGTGTAACCAATGAGGAGCTTATCGAAAAAACCCGATCGCTGGAGGAACAAAAATCCGATATATCAGAAAAAAATCTGGCGCTCGAAAATGCACGCAACGATCTGGAACGAAAAGCCGAAGATCTGGCTATTGCTAGCAAATACAAAAGCGAATTTCTGGCAAACATGTCGCATGAGCTGCGCACACCCCTCAACAGCCTACTCATTCTGAGTGACAACCTTGCGCAAAACAAAAACAAAAACCTATCGGGCGAGCAAGTTGAATCAGCTGAAATTATTTACAAATCAGGAACCGACCTGCTTAACATGATCAATGACATCCTAGATTTAAGCAAAATTGAATCAGGGAAAATGTCACTAAATATAGAACCTGTGAACCTGAAAGAAATTTCAGATACCATATATCACTATTTCAAACATGTAACCGAACGAAAAGGACTTGCATTGGAGATAGATGTCGATAAAAATCTTCCTCCAATAATCAAAACCGACCAACAAAAAGTAGAGCAGATTATTAAAAACTTCATGTCTAATGCCATAAAATTCACCGCTCAAGGAAAAGTAATGCTTAACTTTAGTCAACCAAAAAAAGAAACCCGCTTTCAGGTCAACGAGTTAAATAATAATCAGGTGATTGCTATTTCAGTAGTTGATACAGGAATTGGCATTCCTCAAGATAAACAAAAGGAAATTTTTGAAGCTTTTAAACAAGCCGACGGCAGCATTTCCCGGAAATATGGCGGCACAGGGCTAGGGCTCTCTATTTCGCGTGAGCTGGCTAAACTCCTTGGCGGAGAAATACAGCTTGAAAGCACACATGGCTCAGGATCTACCTTTACCTGCTACCTGCCCGTTAGCTTTCCTGAACAGGATAATATACCAGTAAAAAACAGTGAACCTCCAAAAGAGGAAGTAAAAAAAACAACCCACGAATCAGTAAATAAAACTACTGAACCCGCAAATTCAATACAAGGAAGTTTTATAAAACACGATTTTATACCCGATGATATGGACAAGCTATCTCCGGGTGAAAAAGTTATAATTGTAATTGAAGACGATCCTAATTTCGCAAAAATTCTCGTGGACCAGTGTCACGAGCGCGGTTTTAAGTGCATTGCAAGCGCTACCGGCGAACATGGATACGAACTGGCTGTAAAAAAAAATCCCATAGCCATAATTCTTGACATCAATCTACCTGGTATCGACGGGTGGAAAGTGCTAGACCTACTCAAAGAAAATCCCGCAACGCGTCATATCCCTGTCCACATCATGTCGGGCGAAGACGAAACCATTATGGGATCGAGCAAGGGAGCCATTGGCTACCTCACAAAACCTGCCAAAAAAGAAGACCTGGAAACAGCTTTCTCAAAAATTAATGACCATGTCAGTAAAAAAGTAAGTAAACTCCTTTTGGTTGAAGATGACGAAAACCTGAGAAAATCGATAAAAATTCTCATTGCAGACGACGACGTTAAAATAACCGATGCTGTTACAGGAGGACAGGCTTTAAAACTGCTATCAGAAAACACCTATGAATGTATGATTCTTGATCTTGGACTGAGCGACATGTCAGGATTTGAACTAATCGAAAAAATTGAAGCCTCCAAAATCCATAAGCCACCCATAATTATTTATACTGGGAAAGATTTGACCAAAGAAGAAAATGATTTACTTCAAAAATATGCTGAAACCATTATAATAAAAGGAGTTAAATCAGAAGAAAGACTTCTTGACGAAACAGCTTTGTTTATGCACCGAGTTATATCTGATTTACCTGCCAACAAACAGGAAATGATTCAAAAAATACACAGCAAAACAGACCATTTTCAAAACAAAAGAGTACTGATAGTTGATGATGACATGCGGAATATTTTTGCCCTCACTAAGGTTTTGTCTGAACAAGGAATGAAGGTGTCGCGTGCTGACAATGGACAATCTGCTCTTGATATCCTTGAAAAAGACACCAACTTTGACATTCTGCTCATCGACATCATGATGCCAGTGATAGATGGCTACGAAACCATTAAAAGAATCAGAAAAATAAACGCATTAAAAAACACGCCTGTAATTGCGCTAACAGCCAAAGCCATGAAAGAAGACAGACAAAAGTGTATTGATGCCGGCGCCAGTGATTATATGGCAAAGCCTTTAAATATTGAAAAACTTTTATCGCTGCTGCGCGTTTGGCTTTATAAATAACATGAATTGCAAACCAAAAATACTAATCGTCGACGATAAATTCGAGAACCTCGTTGCTCTCGAAACCATCCTTAGTGAATCCAACATTGAATTTGTGAGAGCTTTGTCAGGAAACGAAGCACTAGCCGCTACGCTAAAACACGAATTCGCACTTGCCATTGTTGACGTGCAAATGCCCGACATGGATGGTTACGAGACCGTTGAACTCATCCACAATGATCCTAACATCACCTACTTCCCCGTCATTTTCGTATCAGCCATCTACAACGATGAACGCTATGTGATAAAAGGTATTGAAACCGGAGCAGTTGATTTTATCTCAAAACCAATTGTACCTAAAGTACTTCAAGGTAAAGTAAAGGTGTTTTTGGACTTGTATGAGCAGAAAAAACTGCTTCAAAGCTCAAACAAAGAGCTTAAACTCGCCAAAGAAGTTGCCGAAAAAAGCAACATGCTCAAATCCCTCTTTTTGGCAACCATGTCGCACGAAATACGCACTCCTATGAATGGAATTTTGGGAGTTACGGAACTGCTCAAAGATACCCAACTATCGCCTGACCAGCATGAACTCCTCAACATCATGTCGATTTCGGGTGAAAACCTACTTTCAATTATCAACGACATTCTAGACATTTCAAAGATTGAATCCGGAATGGTGACGCTCGAAAATATCAATTTCGACCTAACCAAATTAATTAGTGACGTCATAACTTTATTGCGCATAAAAGCAGCGGAACAAAATGACGAACTGGTTTTTGAAATCGACCCAAAAACACCAGCAATAGTAGCAGGTGATCCACTAAGGGTAAAGCAAATCATTATCAATTTGGTCAACAACGCCATAAAATTTACAAAAGACGGTCGTGTTCAATTAAAAACGATTTTTTTAAACGAAACAACAAATCATTACAAACTTAAATTTGAAATAATAGACACCGGCATTGGCATTCCAGAAACTGAACTAACTAAATTGTTTAAAACGTTCAGTCAGGTAAATCAGTCTACACAGCGCGAATACGGAGGAACGGGTCTCGGATTAGCTATAGCCAAAAACCTGACCGAGCTCATGAATGGAAAAATTGGTGTTGAAAGCACACCTGGAGTAGGCTCAACATTTTGGTTTACAGCCATGTTTTCAAAGCAGCCAAGTGAAAAACCAGAAGTTACTTACCAGGATACATCAACTGATGAACCAAAAAACAAACCGAAACAAACTGCCGAAGAACTTAAGATTCTGTTGGTTGAAGACAATATTATCAACCAAAAAGTAGCCAAAGGCATCCTCACCAATCTAGGTTGCTCGGTTTCAATTGCTAACAACGGTGAACAAGGTTTAAATTTCTACAAAAATACTCCCGCCCATATTGTTCTTATGGATATTCAAATGCCAGTAATGGATGGCTTTACCTCTACACAAGAAATAAGAAAATTCGAAAAAGAAAATAATATTCAAAATGCGTATATCGTAGCACTTACGGCCAACGCACTCAAAGAAGACAGAGAGAATTGTTTTGCTGTAGGCATGAATGACTTTCTTACCAAGCCCATTAAGCCCGAAGAAATAAAAAGAGTTATCGACTTATTTATCTAAGCTAAACTATTTATTGTTACTCAATTACTTGAAAAAAGCACAAGTTTTTTGAAACGATTATAACCCTGTTTGAAAATATTAGCCTAATTTAGCGGACTAATAATAAAAGGGTCAACACATGCATTCAAATCATCACTATCCAATCGGGTATGCGTTAGCTTTCCTACCGGTTGTTTTTTTCTTTATTCTGGGTTCAGCCTCTGCACAAGAATCCAAATATTTAGGTTCAGAGAAAACCATTACACACGAAGAACTATTCCAGAAAGCTGCTGATAATGATTTCAGCCAAATGATTTTTCAGGAAATTTACAAAGACAGTAAAAACACGTATTTCGCACTAAAAATGTCCGGAATTGATTCCAGATACGCACAAATCAAACTGCTGGAACTGATTACAAAAGACAAAACAATTGTCAATATTGGTGCATCACCAGATGCAACCTATGGTCTGTTCTTGGTGAACAACGTCCACAATCAATCTGCTGCACAGGTTGCTAAAACCATGAACACTCTGATTGATGAGGTAAACACTGAATCAGCGACTCTTAGCCCTGAGCAACAAAAGCAATGGCTACAAAAAAACGATAAATATTCAGAAAAATAATCACCCTACATTTTTTTGCCATGAAAAGATTTCTATTGATTTTTAGCATATTAGCCTTATTAGGTGTTGAAGTATTCGCTCAGGCGGGTATGTGCGATGAATCGGATCCGTTTTGTACGAGTAATATCTACACCTTTCCTGCCGGAGTAAACACTGGGAGTGGGCAACCCGGTCCCAATTACGGTTGTTTAATCACACGTCCCAACCCTGCTTGGTATCATATGAAAATTGCTGAGCCCGGAATGTTACAAATAAAAATGTTTAGTACTCCATCAAAAGATATTGACTTTATTTGTTGGGGACCGTTTTCAGATCCTATCACACCTTGTGTAACCCAACTCACAGCGAACAAAACGGTCGATTGTAGTTATTTGACCGCCACTACTGAGTATTGTAACATACCCAACGGACAAGTAGGTGAATTCTACATTTTGTTAATTACAAATTTTTCTAATCAGGCATGTAATATCACTTTCGAAAAATCAGGAGGAGTAGGCGAAACTGATTGTACTATACTCCCCCCACCCGTTAGTAATAATGGCCCTTTATGTGTACACGACAACTTACAACTTACCGCTGACAATGTAAACAATGCAACCTATTATTGGTCGGGGCCAAACTCATTTATGTCGAATCAGCAAAGCCCAATGATAATGAATGTAGGCATGCAAAATGCAGGGATTTACAACTTGGTTATTACTGTTAACGGAAGCGCTAGCGACCCTGTGAGCACTACTGTTTATATAAATGCTTTGCCCGCTCCGGAGTTTGACTTTAACGATGCCTGTTATGGTGACACCACTTTTTATATCGACCAATCTACAGTTTATCCAGCTACCTCAACTATTACCAGCTGGAACTGGGAATTTGGTGACGGCCAACAAGCTGTCGGCCCCGACCAGATACACCTTTACGGAAACAGCGGAACTTACAACGCTAAACTAACGGTTTATACTGGAATACATCAGTGTGCCAGATCAATAACACATACGGTTCATGTTAACAATGCTGCTTCGGTAGATGCCGGAGAAAACAAGACTATTCCCAACGGCTGGTCGACAGATTTAACAGGCAGTGTAGAAGGAGGATCAGGAACCTATGACCTACTTTGGACTCCTGAGAATTTACTTGTGAACCCCTCTATAATCAATCCTACAACTGTAAACTTGGAAGCAACCGCCGTTTTCAAACTAAATGTAACCGATGCAAGCTCTGGATGCGAAAGTGCCGACTCAATGACTGTAATTGTTACAGGTGGCGCACTGCAAGTTTCGGCTACAGCTAGCCCCACAACTATTTGTCAGGAAGAAGTTGTCAACCTACAAGCGCTACCATCAGGAGGTTCCGGAAATAACCTGTTCACCTGGACATCCAACCCTCCCGGATTCAGCGGAACAGACGAAGAGGTTTCTGACTACCCAATGGAAACAACCACTTACACCGTGAGCGTATTTGATGGACAAAACACAGTTCAATCGTCCATAACCGTAAACGTTAAACCTAAACCTGTTGGCAATGCTGGCAGCGATATTAACATCACTACCGGCACATCAACTACCATCACAGGAGCATCTGCATCATCAGGATCAGGGGTTTATACTTATTTATGGACGCCAATTGACAAGTTAATCGACCCAACTTCGTTAACACCAGCAACCATTATTCTCGATGCAAGTCAGGAATATGTTTTTAAGGTAAATGATGCCAATGGATGTGTCAGTACGCCAGACAATATGTTTGTTTTTTCCGGTGGCGATCAGTTAAGTGTTACGCCTACCTCATCAGCCTCTTCAAACACAATCTGCCAGGGCGAAACAGTAAAACTCTTCCCGAATGCAATAGGCGGTGGTGGATCATACACTTATAAATGGACAAACGATGCCGGTTATGAAGTTACCACACAGTCGCCTACCGTTGCACCAATGGAAACTACCACGTATTACATTGAGGTAAACGATACCTACAAAATAGTAAACGGACAAATTACAGTGCTAGTGAACCACACACCTGTTGTTGATTTAATACCAGAAAACGCACATGTTTATGGACTAGACACAATTATTGTTTGCGTTCGCGATACCGTGGTTCTTGATGCCAATACCGACCCCATGAACCCGCCTGTTATGCAATACCATTGGTCGAACAACACCAATCATAGAACTTTTACCGCCTCTACCAACGGTAGCTGGATTGAGTTTCAATCGTATTGGGTTAATACCGCCAATCCTGTCACCAATTGTTACGGAACAGACTCATTGGTTGTGTTTTTCGATTTTAGAGAATGTAATATCGGCATTGAGGAAAATGGGGTGCTCGCTGGAAAAGTTACCATGTCGCCCAATCCAACCAAAAATTTTGTTGATATAACAATACATGAAACAAATGGCGAGTTGGAAATAGATCTGCATGACATCAATGGAAAACTACTACAGACTAATCATTTTGAAGATATTAGCTCTGAGAACAGAGATATTCGACTAAACTTGGAAAAGTATCCGACAGGGTTATACCTAATCAGCATTAAACACCAAAAAGGGTATTACAATGCCTCGGTTATTAAACAATAAACCACCACACCAATTATCTTTAAGCATGATCTTTACCAAAGGCCTTATTATTTCCTTCTTGACAGGGGTTATTTTATTTGTTTCGATTTCGGCCATTGGCCAAAGCACCAGAAACTGTGATTATAACAGGCCGCATCAGGCAGATAATTGGGTTTTTGGCAATAAAGCCGAACTGAATTTTACGTTTCAAAATGCAGTGGCCACAACTTCTCCCGGTCAGTTTAACCTACCCTATGGAAGTTCATCCTATTCACATACAGATGGTGAATTATTTTGTTTTACAAACGGTATGGAAGTGTTTAACCGGGGTTACTACCAAATGAACCTTGGCACTGGTTTACTTGGCAATGCATATGCTACCATGAACTCAATTGTAGTTCCTCACCCCGGAAACAGCAAACAACTCTTTATCTTTACTGTTGACATGTTTTTACCTCCCGTTTTCACCAATGGAGTGAATTATTCTATTGTCGACTTATCAACCATTCCTAGTGGAGAAGTCATTCAAAAAAACAACCCTGTTTTTACTGAAAACGCACAGAAGATTTGTGCTGTTATGCATGAAAACCAGCGCGATTACTGGGTGATACTGCACGGCTTTGGCGACAGCAAAGGCGATGGTTTTTATACATTTCTGGTAGATACCGGTGGCGTAAATCCGACACCTGTTATTAGTCGTGTAGGCTATGCCCACAGCGGCGACTTCAACAATAGCGGAGGTTACATAAAGGCGTCCAGCGATGGCAATAAAATTGCAGTGGCTATTCCTGTTGATGGCGTTATTGAGCTGTTCGATTTTAACAAATCATCTGGCACGCTATCAGGAGCTGTTTCATCCAATCCTGGCGACTTTTATTATCCTTATGGTATCGAGTTTTCTCCTGACAATTCAAAGCTATATGTTTCCACCTCTCCAATTGAACCAGGAACTAACTTTTTATACCAATTTGATCTGAACGTAACGAATCCATTTGCAACTACACCAACGGTTATCGAACAATTCGACTGGAGTATGATAGGCACAAATGACAGCTTGATGGGTGCACTGCAACTAGCACCAGACGGAAAGATATACCTGAGTAAATTTACAAAGGGAGCTACCGACGGAAAACCAACCCTCAGCGTAATTTACAACCCCAATCGCGCTGGAGCCGATTGCAACTATAACAAGCTTGACCTAAACAGCAACACACCTTTTTATCTACAAGGTGGCCGCACCATGGTGGGACTACCTGTGTTTGTAACCGATTACCTCAACATTCCTCACTATTCATTTTTCAACCTGTGTCACCACGACACCACTAATTTTGAAATCAGAAACACAGCCAACGTAAATGCCGAATGGAATTTTGCAACACTTGACGCTGACGGCATATTGGTTAATACCGACCCACTTAATCCCGGCTTCGTATTCTCCGAACCTGGAAATTATCAAGTAGAATTATCCGAATCATGGGATGGATCAACATACCCTTCCTTTGTTAGAAATGTAACCATTAATCCCCTACCCAACGTGGATATTGGAAACGGTGCTGATACCATTTCTATATTACCCAATTCAACTATCCGCCTAGATGCTGGTGAATATGATTACTATTCCTGGAGTCCGGGAGGTAGCAATAGCAGGTACCTGGATGTAACTGAACAAGGACTTTACACTGTTACTGTTACCGACACCAATTGCTGTACCAATAGCGATCAGGTATTTATTCAGTTCAGCGACCTTCATTTTCCAAATGCTTTTAATCCCAGAAGCCCTACCCAACGTAACCAGACCTTTGGTGTTGTTGGAGATGTATCATCACTGGCAGGATTTAAACTTCAGATATTTGACCGCTGGGGAAAAATAATTTTTGAAACTGACGACCCAACAAAGCCGTGGGATGGAAAATTCGAGGGCGGTGAGTTTGCTCCACTTGGCGTATATGTGTGGCATTCTGTATTTACCACTTTTGAAAGTGGGCTTGAACCCAGTAAAAACATTGTTAACCGAGGTACAGTAACACTGTTGAGATAAACCAAAAGCATGCAACAGTATATTCCCTCCATTGCCACTGAGCTGGGACTAAATCTCTGGCAGCTAGAAAATGCAATCGAACTTTTTGATTCGGATGCTACGATTCCATTTATCGCCAGGTACCGAAAAGAAAAAACAGGTGGACTTACCGATGAACAATTAATAGACGTTCATAAAAAATACCAACAGGTTAAAGCCCTTATAAGCCGAAAAGCCAGTATAATAAAATCACTTGAAGATAGTGGCCAGCTGACAAATGACCTTACTGAATCCATCCACCACGCCGACAACCTGACCACCCTCGAAGACATCTATCTGCCTTTCAAACCAAAAAGACAGACAAGAGCTGCAAAAGCAATCACCAAAGGACTGGAACCACTGGCAAAAATGATCATGTCGGAAAATATTGTTAACCTTGATGCCACTGCCTCACGTTTTGTTAGCCAGAAAATGGAGGTTAAAAATGAGGAAGAAGCCCTAGCGGGAGCACGCGACATCATTGCTGAATGGGTAAACGAAATGAATTGGGTGCGTGAGCAAACCCGAAGGTTGTTTCAAAGGGAAGCTATTTTTACTTCAAAAGTTGTGGCCAAGAAAGTGGAGGAAGATACCAAATACCAAAACTGGCACGACTGGCAGGAAGCTGCTTCCCGCATTCCATCGCACAGGGCCTTGGCCATGTTTCGTGGCGAAAAGGAGGGCTTTTTAAAACTCAAGATTCAACCTGAAAAAGCAAACGTTATACAACTGATTACCTCACGCCTTGTTAAGAGTAATACGCTAGCCGCTGACCAGAAAAAACTGGCCATTTCCGACTCAGCAGGCAGGTTGTTGTTTCCGTCAATGGAAAACGAACTTCAGGCTGTTATTAAATTAAAAGCCGATGAGGAAGCCATCAACGTGTTTAAAACCAATTTAAAACAGTTGCTGCTCACACCACCTCTGGGCGAAAAAAACATCCTGGCAATCGACCCCGGCTTTCGCACCGGATGTAAAATCGTTTGCCTCGACCGTTCGGGGAAATTGCAACACAACGACACCATATACCCCCATCCGCCACAGCGCGATATTGCACTGGCCATAAAAAAAATAAAAAGCCTTATTTCGGCTTACGACATTGAGGCCATTGCCATTGGAAACGGAACTGCCGGTCGCGAAACAGCACAAATGATTGAACACGCGCGGTTCGACAAAGACATCGTCGCCCTGATGGTGAGCGAAACAGGGGCTTCGATTTACTCTGCATCCTCGATAGCACGCGAAGAATTTGGCCAATACGACATCACTGTTCGTGGTGCAGTTTCCATCGGAAGACGGCTGATGAATCCCCTTGCTGAACTGGTGAAAATTGACCCAAAAGCACTGGGTGTTGGGCAATACCAGCATGATGTAGACCAAAAACTCCTGAAAGATAGCCTGACCGAAACCGTTGAAATTTGCGTAAATCAGGTTGGCGTTGACCTAAATACCGCAAGTAAAGAATTACTGGCTTATATTTCTGGAATTGGCCCAAAGCTGGCCGGAAGCATAATCGAATACCGCAACGAAAACGGGCATTTTGAAAACCGGGAAACCCTGAAAAAAGTACCTGGATTGGGCCCAAAAGCTTTTCAACAGGCGGCCGGCTTTCTGCGTATAAAAAACGGATCTAATCTGCTGGACAACACAGGTGTACACCCAGAAAATTATGCTTTTGTCAAGACTCTGGCAAAACAGCTTAAAACCACCCTTCCGCTTATCATCGGTAATAAGGAACTGCTCAGGAAAAACACACCCGAAAGCCTTGTAAATGCAAATGTTGGACTGTTTACAATAAAGGACATCCTCGCCGAACTGGAAAAACCCGGTCGAGATCCCCGTGGGAAAATCAAAGCGTTTAGCTTCGACCCACAAATAAAACAAATTGAAGACCTGAAAACAGGCATGGTGCTCCCCGGCATTGTCACCAACATTACGGCTTTTGGCGCTTTTGTCGACATTGGATTAAAGTCATCGGGCTTGCTGCATAAGAGCGAAATGGCTGCTGGTTTTGTCAACAATCCAGCTGATCACGTTGCTATAAACCAACAACTTCAGGTAAGGGTAAAAGAAGTAGACATCGAGAAAAAACGCATCAGCCTAAGTCTTATCGACTTGCCTTAGCTGCGTTGTTTTAACCTATTCAGGCAATTATTAAGCAATAGTTTCGTTAATCAATAAAGATTTTCAGATGCCAAAGAGATCACTTTTTACAGTCTTTATTTTTGTTTTGATGGGCAGCTTCCCGCTTCATGCTCAAATTATTAAAGGTGAGGCTTTAGTGGGTTTCAACCTGAGCCACGTGGAAGGTGATGAAGTAGCCGGATTTAAAAAACCAGGACTAAATATTGGTGCTGGTGCCATGTTGCCGTTGGGTAAAAACTGGGACATTTCGTTTGAAATTACCTACAACCAAAAAGGTGCCCGCGAAGGAGATCAATACATAGATACCGTTGGAGGCATTCCTGTTACTGGAGCTTACAAACTAAGACTTAACTATGCTGAAATTCCGGTGCTTATACACTATACCGACAAAGAATTTATAACCATTGGCGCAGGTTTTTCGTACGGACAACTCGTGGGAATTAAAGAATGGGAACACGGCAGGCAGGTAGAAACCACAACGCTTAACAGCGGTACATACGCCAAAGGCGATTTTAGCTATATTATCGACCTACGTGTGCGACTGAAAGGCCCGCTAAAGCTTGCCTTGCGCTACCAAGCAAGTTTGGCCAAAATTAGAACGCGTGAATTTGAAAATAGTATTGGTGATACCTGGCTACGGAATCAATATAACAAAGTGGTGACCCTCAGACTAATCTATATGTTTAACGAAACCCGAAGCCGCGACATTGTAAAAAGTAGAAATCCCTAATATGAAACGTACCGGAGATTATTGGAAACACGAACTTGGTCTTGAAAAACATCCCGAAGGGGGCTGGTTTAAAGAGGTTTACCGGTCATCAGAAAGTTTTGCAAAATCAGGACTTCCTGATCGCTTCGACAGCCAAAGAGCGATGGCCACCTCCATTTATTTTCTACTCGAAAAAAATGACATTTCGGTGCTACACCGCATTAAATCGGATGAAATATGGCATTTTTACGATGGCGATCCTTTAGAGCTGCATGCTATTAATACACATGGCAACCACCAAATACATCTGTTGGGATTAGATACAAAAGCGGGACAATTGCCACAGATTACAATTCCATTTGGAGACTGGTTTTCAGCCAGATCATTAGGCAGTTTCACCCTTGTTGGGTGTACCGTTGCTCCCGGCTTCGACTTCCACGACTTCGAGATGGGGGATCGCGAAAAACTGCTTGACTTATTCCCACATAAGAAAGACTTTGTAATAAGGTTTACACACGAAAACCGCTGACAGTCATGAACTACACGCTTGGAGAATCGTTGCTCGACATCATTATGACCAACATCGATCAGGTGGTGGCTCGCCCTGGCGGCTCTATGCTCAACACGGCTGTATCGTTGGCACGCATGAGCCATAACGTGACACACATTACCGAGCTGGGCGACAATGCCGTGGCTATAATGATCACCCGTTTTCTGAAAGAAAATGGCGTCGACACTTCTAAAATCAAGACATATCCTAACACCAATACGTCGGTGGCTCTCGCCTTTCTGGATGCTGAAAAAAAACCGACCTACCAGTTCGTTCATGCTTACCCCATTACCCGAAAACTAAACCAACCTCCTGATTTTAGCTCCTCTGATTTACTGCTGTTTGGATCGATTTACTCCGTATCAGCTGCAATCCGAAATGAAGTGCTAAACCATGTTTTGGCCATAAAGAAAGCTGGCGGAGTGCTGATGTATGATCCCAATATCCGGCACCAGCATCACCTTAATGATGCTGACATCAACCATGCAGTGATGGAAAACTTTAAGCTGGCGCATATTATCAAAGCTTCAGATGAAGATTGCGCCAATATTTTTGGTTACCAAAAACCAGAACATTACCTAGATGCATTAACTGAAGTCAATCCTAACGCCCTGATTTTTTTAACGTTAGGTGAAAAGGGGGCAGTTTGTAAACTAAAAGAATACATTTTGTGGATGGAGGCCATCGAAACAACAATCGTGAGCACGATTGGGGCGGGAGATGCTTTTAACGCCGGAATTATTGCCGAAATTAACAAGCAAAATATTACTGCCAAAAACTACTCCAGACTTTCAGAAAACCACCTTACACGCTTGCTTAAAGCAGGAATACAAACTGCAAGCAAGGTTTGTGCTTCTTACGACAACTACATTAACCGTTCGGGCGACGAGTAAACGTTGACTTGGCTTTGCTGGTATACTCCCCAAACCTGTCGCGTAAATTACCCATCTCCTCACGGATTGCTTTCTCGATGTTTTCGATGTTAACAGGAGCACCGTACATTTCAAGTTTATCTGCAATGGTGCGTGCTGGCGGCACTACAATCCAGAGAATAATATAAACAAACGGACTTAGTCCTGAAACAGTAGCCACCACAAAAATCAGCCGGAAAAGCGTTGGATCGAGTCTAAAATAAGCGCCCAGACCTGAGCAAACACCACCAACCATGCGATGATCATTGTCGCGATACAGGCGTTTACGACGTGGATATTGCAGCACCCTTCGCTTTGCCTCTCCCCTGCTTTCGTCATTTTCAAAATCTGAAGGTGTACCCATCAGTTTAATAATGTCCTCTACATCCTGACTGCCTATCAATAGCGTTTCGCGGTCGGCACGTTGCATCAACAACTCCACAATGCGCATTTCGATATCGTTAATAATTTCATCGCTGTACGATGACTGATTGAAATGGCCACGAATTGAAGCCAAATAATCGCTCAATCGTTTGTGAGTGGTCTCATCAGCATGAAAAACGACTCCTTGAATATTTATACTAACTGTTGGTTTCATTTGTTTTACTCGTTTGATTAATAATATGTTCTACAGATTGCGACAACAATTTCAAGTTTTGGAGATGTTCTTCCAACATT
>CAYWNI010000008.1:0-20167 GCA_964459525.1 uncultured Lentimicrobiaceae bacterium
GAAGGGGATAAAAGTCATCTTAAATCCAGCTCCCGCGCGTGCATTGTCTGATGATCTTCTTAAAAGTCTTTACATCATTATTCCAAACAAAAGCGAAGCTGAAATACTTTCAGGAATAAAAGTTACCAATATCGAAACCGCCAAACAAGCGGCAAATATTATCAGCGCCAAGGGTGTCGATCATGTCGTTATCACTTTGGGCTCACAAGGCGCTTTAATAAAGGAAAATGACGAATACCATTTTGTAGATGCCTATAAAGTTGATGCCACTGACACAACCGCCGCTGGCGATGTTTTTTGCGGCTCATTTTGCGTGGGGCTTTCCGAAGGTAAATCAATCCTAGACTCTGTCCGCTTGGCAGCCAAAACTGCCGCAATCTCAGTCACAAGAATGGGGGCTCAATCTTCCATTCCGTATCGTTCAGAAATAGCACAACACGACTTAGAAACTGTAAAAACTGAATTATGAAATTATTTTTTTACAATAAAACAATGAATAACTCATTTCTGACGCCAATCTTAACCATTGTTTTAGCTTTGTCGGTTTTGACCATTCAAGCGCAAGATCGACAGCCACTTGTTGTCTCAGGTGTTGTGGTCGACATAACCACCAACGAAACAATACCTGGAGTTAACGTTTCGGTAAAAGGAACTCAAAAAGGCACGGTAACAGATATTAACGGTGTTTATTCATTGGCGACAGAAGAAGGCAAAACCCTTGTTTTTTCATTTATTGGCTATGAAAACATGGAGATGACAGCTGACAAGAGCCAAATCAATGTTAAGCTCACCGCTTCGGTAGAATCGCTAAACGAAGTTGTTGTTATTGGCTACGGAACTGCAACCAAAAAAGAGGTGACCGGGTCCATTTCTACCATCAAGTCCGACGATTTTAACCAAGGTACTTTTACAGACCCTATGGGTTTAATTCAGGGAAAAGTTGCCGGTTTGTCGATTATAAAGCCCAACGGCTCGGATCCCCAGTCGAGGTATCAAATCATGCTCCGGGGAACAAACACGCTTACTTCTGGTCAGCAGCCCCTTATTATTGTTGATGGTATTGCAGGAGTCGACCTCAAAAACATCAGCTTTGAAGAAGTTGAATCGTTCGATGTGTTAAAAGACGGTTCGGCTGCAGCTATTTATGGCACACGCGGCTCAAACGGGGTTATCATCATTACAACAAAAAGAGCTAAAGCAGGCGAAGTTAAAATTGAGCTTACCAGTCAGTTAACGGCTCAGGTTTTTCCACGAGGAGTTGAAAACCTTACTTCAGATGAGTTTAGGTATGCCATTCAAACCTATGCCCCCAGCAAAATTGAAAGTATCTACGACTACAATACCGACTGGTTTAAGGAAGTAACACGCTCAATGCCTATTAGTCAGACCTACAATTTGGCCTTTTCTGGAGGAACTGAAAATTTTTCAAGCCGAACCATGGCCTTTATAGATATTGCTGAAGGATTGCAAAAAAACAATCAATCGAACAATTACATTTTTAAAACCAACATGAAGCAAAAAGCTTTGGATGGTATTTTAACGCTCGATTACAATTTAAACTACAGCACACGTAAATACAATCCGGCCAATTACAGCATTTTCTATCAGGCATTTATTCAAAACCCTACAGCTCCTGTTTACGATGAAGGAAATGACTACACCGGAGGTTATTCGGCCTTACCTGGCATTGATTATTACAACCCTGTGGCCATGCTCAACGAACAAACACGCGAAGGTACTTCCACCGAATTTGGAGGTAACATTACGGCTAAAATGAACATTACCGAGTCGTTGAACTGGGTAAACTTATTGTCGGTTCAACAATCGAACTGGGACGAACTAAGGTATAAAACCAAGTACTACCCAAGTGCTTTAGGCCGTGGTGGCGAAGCCGAAATCAGCAACGGTAAAAGCAGTGATGTGCAATACGAAAGTACGATTAACTACCTGACTTCTTTGGGCGATCATAACATACAGGTTTTGGGTGGCTATGCCTTTCAGGAACTAATTGCCAGCAATTCATACCTAATTAACTCCGGATTCGATAGCGATATTTATGGCCCTCATAATATTGGTGCAGGAACTGCACTTGGAGAAGGTCTTGCTGAAATGGGTTCGTACAAGGGCAAAAGCAGGCTTATCTCGTTCTTTGGTCGGGTGATGTACAACTACCAAGAACGCTATCTGTTTGCCGCATCTCTCCGCCGAGAAGGATCCTCCAGATTTGGTGAAAACCACAAATGGGGATGGTTTCCTTCTGTTAGTGCAGGCTGGCGAATCAACAAAGAATCATTTCTTAGCGACACGAAATGGCTGAACAACCTTAAATTGCGTGTAGGCTATGGCGTTACGGGTAATCAAGATATTGGAAATTACCGGTCACTTATCCTTCTGGGCAGAGCAGGTAAATTCTATTATAATGGTGAATGGATCAACACCTATCAACCTATAAGCAATCCCAATCCTGATCTTAAATGGGAGAACAAACATGAGGTAAATCTCGGACTCGATTTCTCAGTGTTAAAAAATAGAATTGGAGGATCGGTTGATTTGTATTATCGTGCCAGCACAGATCTTTTATATACCTACAATGTACCCGTTCCACCTTATTTATACAACGAATATTTTACAAATATCGGCACCATAAGCAACAAGGGTATTGAAGTTACCTTAAATGGTGTTGTAATTCAAAAAAATTCACTTCAATGGACAACCATTGTTACCTATAGCCGAAATGTAAATAAGTTGGAAAAATTCTCAAACGAAGAATTTACCAATAAATCATACGACATTGGTTGGTTGGGAGGTGCCTTCCCACTTAATTCGCAACGAATTGAAGAAGGTAAACCGCTGGGAACTTTCTACGGACCGGTTTGGCTTGGCGTAGATGAAAATGGAAATGATATTTTTAAAAATGCAAATCCCGTTGGCAAAGTGGATCCGGAGGACTGGGAACCCATTGGTAATGCCTATCCTCTCTACATGGTGGGATGGAGTAATTCGCTGACATACAAAAACTGGAATTTGAATTTTGCAGTCCGTGCTTCTGTAGGCGGTAAAGTTCTGGATACGTATCGTCTGTATTATGAGAACTGGAAGAGCATCGGCACACGAAATATAATGCATACCCAACTCGACAATCCCGAATTTACAGGAAATGCTACCTATTCGTCAAAATATATTGAAGACGCATCGTTTGTCAGCCTTGACAACATTTCAGTAGGATATAATTTCCCAATCAATAGTAAATATATATCTAAGCTAAATGCATTTTTAACAGCTCAAAATGTGTACACTATTTCTGGTTACAAAGGAATGTATCCTGAAGTTAGCCTTAGCGGTCTTACACCTGGCATTGAGAGTTTGACCTACTACCCTAGGACAACAAGTATTTCTGTAGGTTTAAATATTGCATTTTAAAGTTAAAAAAACACGCCATGAAAAAAATATCCATAGGAAAACTAATTATCCCATTAAGCTTGTTGGTCATCATGTTTTCATGTACCAAACTCGATGAGGAGGTATATTCCGATATTCCGTTAAACGAATTCTTTAAAACTGAGCAGGATGTATTGATGAATGCAGGCCGAGCCTATACTAAACTTCAAAAATATCCAGAAGAATTTAGCCTTTGGTCGCTCACCCAAATGGCTTCAGACGAAATGGTTGCCCCTGGTCGTGATGATGGCTTTGTATGGGACAATGGTCGATGGGATGAACTCCAAAAACATAATATCAGTTCAAACAATAAAATACTCACATTGGCATGGGAATTTGTTTTTGAAGGTATAAGCGCTTGTAATGAGGTGATATATGAAACCGAAGAAACCGAAATCACTTTTCCTGAAAAAGACCGCATTGTTTCTGAGATAAAGATTCTACGTGCCTACTTCTACTATTGGGCAATGGATAACTGGGGAAATGTACCTTTTACCATTGATTTTACAGATAAAGAACTACCTCTTCAGAAGGATCGACTTTATGTTTTTAATTACATCGAGCAAGAAATACTCGACAATGTTGAATTCCTTCAACTAGAACCCACTTCAGCATATTATGGTCGTGTTACACAAGGCATGGCTTATACTTTATTGGCAAAACTATACCTCAATGCACAGGAATGGATTGGGGAAGATAAATTCCAAATGTCGGTAGACGCCTGCGACAAGGTTATTTCAGCGGGAAATTACACCATCGAAAACGATTTCTTTTCAAACTTTCTTATTAAAAACGAATTCTCGACAGAGAATATATTCGTTATTCCCATGAATTCAATATTTACCAAAGACCGTTTTTATTGGTATACGCTAACGCTGAATGATGCGAGTCGGGCTAGTTTCCAGTTTAAAGGTGCTATGTGGGATGAATTTATTCTTGAACCCGGTTTTCTTGATAAATATACTGAAAATGATGTGCGCATGAATTCATTTCTATTCGGACAACAGAAAGACATAAATGGCGCGGATATTATCATTGAAGGAGAGCCCTTTATATACACCCCTACCGTGGGCAACTACATGGCACGTAAAAAATGGGAAGGAGCTCGTTGTTGTAAATATGAGTATCAAATAGATCTGGAATATTATGTTACTGACATGGAAAATGATGTGGTTCTCTTCAGATACGCAGATGTGTTGTACACAAAACTCGAAGCACTGTGGCGTATGGGTCGTGCCGGAGAAATGATTGCTGACCCTGACTTGCAAAAAATAAGAACCCGCGCAGGAGTTGAACCTTATCAGGTGGCTGATTTAACTAATGAAGAATGGCTAGACGAACTGGGGCGTGAATTTGCATGGGAAGGTCACCGTCGGCAAGACCAGATCAGGTTTGGAAATTGGGAAGCCTCTTGGTGGAACAAACCACCTTCATCAGCAACCGACAAACTCTTCCCAATTCCTGAAGCAGCACTAAACACCAACTCAAATCTTGTTCAAAATCCTGGAAATTAATATTATGAAAAAAAAGAGTATATTATTTCAAGTAACCACATTAACTTTGATAGCCCTTCTGGCTCATGGTAATTTATTGGCGAAAAAACCTGTTAAAATTAAAGTAAGTGACCTGAAGGATAAAATTGCAGCTGCATGGGTAGGCCAGATGATTGGAAACATTTATGGCTTGCCACACGAAAATAAATATATTGATAAGCCCGGACTTGAAAACTGGCCCTATGGCTATACAAAAAACATCGACAAGCTAAAAAAGTATAATGGTGCTTTTTCTGATGATGATACTGATGTGGAGTATATGTACCTAATACAAATGCAAAAATATGGCCCTGAGCCTACTTACGCTCAACTGCGTGAAGCTTGGCTGTATTATATTCGCGACAGGGTTTGGCTCGCCAACCGGGGTGCTTTGGGGTTAATGCATTTTGGTTATACCCCACCCTTTACTGGGGACAAAGACCTCAACCCACACTGGTATCAAATCGACCCACAGCTCATCAATGAAATCTGGGCCTTTACTGCGCCAGGAATGATCGATTATGCTGCATCTAAATCAGATTGGGCTGCCCGAATTACCAGCGATGACTGGGGCACACAACCAACTGTATTTTACGGCGCTATGTATGCGGCAGCTTTTTTTGAGAAGGATATAAATAAGCTCCTCGAAGTTGGGTATAATGCACTACCAGAAGAAAGCCGTTTTGCCAATACCATATTGGACATGAAAGCCTTACACAAAAAACACCCTAATGACTGGAAACAGGCTCGTGCCGAAATGGCGAAGAAATATTATATAGATGAGCCTGATATGACCAAAACCATCTGGAATGCAAACCTAAATGGTGCTTGTGCTGTGCTGGCCATGTTGTATGGCGAAGGCGATTTTCAGCGTACACTCGATCTTTCGTGTGCCATGGGTTTTGATGCCGACAATCAGGCAGCAACCGTTGCCGGTTTGATGGGCGTAATAAATGGCATGGAGGGTCTACCAAAAGATCTTTATTTGCCAATCGAAGGATGGACTTATCCCTTTAATGATACCTACATTAACATCACACGCTACGATTTGCCCGACGCTAAAATATCGAACATCATCGATCAAACACTCAAAGAAACCATTGACTTAGTTTTGCTGAAAGGAGGATCTATTTCCACAGAATCAGGCGAAGAGGTGTTGTCAATAAATACCACAGCTGTTTTCAACCCTCCTTTGGAGTTTTACATTGGCCCCTTACCTGAGATGGAAGTTAATAAACCGGTCGACTTCAACTTTTATACCGATGCCAACAAACAATACCAATGGTCTCTTTTTTCTGGAAATCTTCCGGAAGGGATAACATTCGAGTCAGGGAGAATATCAGGAACACCCACAAAACATGGTCATTATACCATTACTCTTGAGCTGGCTGATAGAGATAAGAAACTAACCCGTGATTTTAATTTACTGGTACGCAATACCAACATCGCCCCAGCAGCCGATACTATTTATGCTAACATCCGTCAACTAAACGAAAAAGTACTTGACTCTTGTTGGTATACGTTTGGCCAATCCATGTACGCAAAGAATGTAGATGTGATCAATGATGGAAAAACAGCCGGTGCAGGTTCTGTTTTTTACAGCCTTGCGGCCAAATCAAAACTGCCCAAAGTCGATTACTACGGCTATGGGTGGGATACACCGCAGGAAATTAGCATGGTCGCCTTGCATACAGGTTGCCTCGAGGAATTTGGCGGTTGGTTTACCTCCCTCAATGTACAGTATCAAGATGAGACGGGTAAATGGATTGCCGTAGAAAATAGCACCATAACGCCACCGTTACCTGAAACCGACATCGTGTTCTTTCAGCCTCATTTTGCTGAATACGTAATCAGCTTTAAGCCTGTAACTACCAAAGCTATAAGGGTAATAGGTGATGCAAAAATACAAGGACACTGGAATAAATACACCAAAAATGTTTCGGGGTTTACATCGGTAACTGAATTAAGTGTTTATCATTAATATAAATATCATGAATATCAAAATCAAAGAATACAACTTCCGCATTTTTATGTTGGCTTTTGTACTAACATTTGCCGTTTCGTGCAAACAAGAAAAAGCTGTTAGTGAAAAACCTGCAACAGAAAACACCCTCACCCATGAGCAGTTAAAGAACAAAATAAAAGGAGGTTGGGCAGGTCAAACCATTGGTGTGGTATATGGCGCACCTGTTGAGTTTAAATACCAGGGGTCCCTCATTCCCGACAGCCAGATTATTCCATGGAATGACACGTACATTAAATATTGGTGGGACAAAAAACCTGGTTTGTTTGATGATATCTACACCGACCTCAACTTTGTAAGTGCCTTTGAAAAATACGGCGTCGATGTTTCGATGGATACAATTGCCAATCACTGGGCCAATACTTCCTACCATCTGGCACATGCCAACCAAGCCTCCCGATACAACATATTAAACGGTATTATGCCGCCTGCATCGGGCTTTTGGAAAAACAATCCCCATGCCGACGATTTAGACTTTCAGATTGAAGCTGATTTTATCGGTTTAATGTCTCCCGGAATGGTCAATTCTGCTACCGATATTGCCGATCGTGTTGGACATATTATGAACAGTGGTGATGGCTGGTATGGTGGTGTTTATGTGTCGGCTTTATATTCCTTGGCTTTCATTTTAGACAATCCTGAAAGTATCGCCACGGAAGCCATCAAAACAATTCCTGAAGGCACTAAGTTTAATGAATGTATAACTGATGTAATAGGTTGGCACAAGCAATATCCTGATGACTGGAAAGCCACATGGTTTGAGCTACAAAAAAAATGGAACCTCGATGTAGGTTGTCCTAAAGGAGTCTTTTTATCATTCAATATAGATGCTAAAATTAACTCAGCTTATGTTACCATTGGCCTTTTATATGGAAATGGTGATTTCTCCAAATCGATAGACATTGCTACACGTTGCGGACAGGATGCCGATTGTAATCCGGCTACCGTTGGTGGCGTATTGGGCGTTATGATGGGATATGATTCTATTCCTGATTTTTGGCTTACTCCATTGAAGGAAATCGAACCCTTAAACTTTGAAGGAACTCCCATGTCGCTTAGCAGGGCTTATGAATTAAGTTATAAACACTCACTGGCTTCCATTCTAAAGGCAGGAGGCAGCGTAGAAGGAGATAATATTGAAATCCCTTATCAAAAGCCAGTTCCAGTAGCTTTTGAACAAAATTTTGTAAATAGCTACCCCATATTTCGTGATAGATTTGATCGCTCATTTACCCATGAACTGTCGTATGACTTTACTGGAAATGGCTATATCTTTTATGGAAATATTGTAAAAACATCAAAAGTCGACAAGTATTATGTTGATCGGGTTTCAAGTCGGGTTGGATCAGAAATATTTGGCCTTACCGAAAAAGACGATCCCTATGTGGCTAATCTCGATGTTTTTATTGATGGTAAATTTGACGAAAGTATCAAGATGCCCATGAAAGCTACTTCGCGCCGACTTGAACCGGACTGGAAATACCAACTTCCTGAAGGAAAACACAACGTCACGCTAAAATGGATCAATCCAAATCCTGACTACGAAATCAGAATAAACGACATCGTAATTTATTCGGAAAATCAACCGCAAAGTAATTTGCCCAAATAGCCAGTCAAAATGAAAACACAACCGATTTACCTATTATTAATCACCGGAATTTTGCTGCTGTCATCCTGCAAAAGCAATGCGCCGCAGGAGTCTACTTTGCCAAATAATGCTGAGTTGTCACTCACGGCTTTAAAAGACAAGGTGAAAGGTGGCTGGGCCGGGCAAACCATTGGCTGTACTTTTGGTGGCCCAACAGAATTCAAATTTAAAGGCACCATGATTCAGGATTACCAGCAAATGGTTTGGTATGATGATTACATCGAAGAAATATTTGAGACAGATCCGGGCTTATACGATGATGTATACATGGATTTAACCTTCGTGGAAGTACTTGAGCGGGTTGGACTCGATGCTCCAGCTGACTCCTTTGCTATTTCCTTTGCACGCGACGATTACAAGCTGTGGCACGCCAACCAGGCAGCCCGTTATAATATCCTTAACGGTATCATGCCGCCTGCTTCAGGGCACTGGATGAACAACCCTCATGCCGATGACATTGATTTCCAGATTGAAGCTGACTTTGCTGGCATGATGAGCCCGGGTATGATTAACACAGCATCCGAAATTTGTGATCGCATCGGTCATATCATGAACTATGGCGACGGTTGGTATGGGGGCGTTTTTATGGCGGCCATGTATTCAACGGCATTTATATCTGACGACATCGCTTTTGTTGTTGAACAAGGACTAAAACCGATCCCTGAAAAGAGTAAGTTTCATCACGCCATTAGTGATGTTATTAAATGGCACAAACAATATCCCGACGACTGGAAACAGTGCTGGTTTGAATTTGAAAAAAACCACACCTCCGACAAGGGTTGCCCCGAAGGTGTATTCAATGCCTTTAATATAGACGCCAGCGTAAATGCGGCTTATGTTGTAATTGGATTGCTTTATGGCGAAAAGGATTTCTTTAAAACCATGGACATCTCCACGCGTTGTGGTCAGGATTCAGATTGCAATCCGGCAACAGCGGCTGGTATTCTGGGCGTGATGATTGGTTACGAGCAAATTCCTGAATACTGGAAGCCTGCCGTCGAAAAAGTAGAGGATTTAAAATTCCCCTATTCAAACCTATCGCTCAATCAAATTTATGATTTAAGCTACAAGCATGCAGTTACGCTTGCCGAACAAAACGGCGGTGTTATTAAAAACGATACGTTGGTCATCAAGGTGCAATCGCCTGAAGTTCTTAGGTATGAAGAATCATTTGTTGGCATGTATCCTACCAAAGAACTGTTGGTTAGAAAGTCTTTTTTGGACGAAAGTATAAAAATTGATTTTACTGGAAATGGCATTGTCGTTTTAGGAAATGTTAAAAGTGTATGCGACAGAGCAACAAGCGATTATGTTGCTGAGCTGGATGTTTATATAGATGATATATTAACTGATCAGGTGCTGATGCCCTATGACTATATCGTAAGAAAATACGACATCTACCACAAATACATGCTAAACAACGGAGATCATAAAATTGAAATAAAATGGACAAATCCGGACGATGATTACCGGATTTACATGAAATCGTATGTGGTTTATAGTGATGCGCCCTTGGCAGCATTCAATCCAAACCAGTAATCGTGTATGTTTGCAATGAATAGCAATATGAAGTTGAGATATTTTATTTTATCATTTGGTTTAGGTTTCCTTTTTTTAACCCTTTCGGGTTGTAAAAAGGAAGAACCTAAAAAAGAGGAGCCGATTCCATTTGTGCGGCTTCTCAAAGACCAATCGTTTGATAGTAAAATATTTAAACGTCCGATAGCGTATGCTGTTCTACTGCCACTTGATTACGATAGTTTAAACAACAGTTACCCGGTTGTATATTTACTGCATGGATATGGCGATGATGAGCAAGCTTGGTATCAGGGAGGAAACATAACCTATTACGTTGATCATGCGGAAGAAACTGTTCCAATGATTTATGTAATGCCTGAAGCTTTTAACACCTATTACGTAAACAAGTACAATGGCAACTATCCTTATATGGATATGTTTATCACCGAGTTAGTCCCTGAGATTGACTCTTTGTTTCGCACCATTCCCCAGCCGGAACAACGCGCTGTAATGGGGTATTCAATGGGTGGATATGGTGCCATGATATTGCCGGCAAAAAACCCCGACATCTTTAAAACAGGTGCTGTACTGAGCATGTCGTTTCGCACTGATCCGCAATACATGAAAGAGCCACAGGGCGTATTTGATTCGCAATGGGGTTATGTTTTTGGCGGTATTGGTGCTGTTGGTACAGAAAGACTAACTGATTACTTTATAGCACATAGTCCATTTCACTTTTTCCCAACCCAAACTTCACCATCACTCAATGGGTTAAACTATTTTATTTCGTGTGGCGATGATGAAGAAACTTTGTCAGTTACCAGCGACACACTCCACGATGTGCTCCGAAACTTAAATTACCCCCATGCTTACCGGATGAAAAACGGAGGGCATTCCTGGTCGTATTGGCACAAAGAATTGCCCGAAGCGTTGAAGTACATCAGTTATGCTATTCAGCAAATACCTTATCCTGTCAATCCTCCTACGGTAGATCCAGGGACTGCAATACCGGAAAATCGCCTGATAAGCGAACAACTCGAAGGTACAAACGTTTCCTATAAAGTGGCTTTACCCGAAGGTTATATTAACGGCTCGGACAGCTACCCCGTTGTGGTTGTGCTTCACGATAGAAACCAAAATTTCCAAGATGATGAATCCACGAAGCTTATTTCGCTCATCGAAAGTTTAATAACAGAAAGTAAATTGCCTGAATCACTGATGTTAGAAATTCCCGTGCAAGAAACTGAAATAACCGGAGCAACCTTGCGCAGTATATTAGATCAGGTTAATACCGATTTCCGTATACTAAACGACAGAAACAATACTGTTTTGATGGGCAATGGTGATGGCGGACTTTTGGTTTATAATATGATCCCTGAGTTTTCAGATTTGTTTAATGCCTGTATGTTATTCGATGCCAGTCTTCCTGAAACTGCATCAATCACTGCTTCTGATGTCAGTATTTATTTGGATATATGCGACCAAGGAATTAACTACAAAAGCTACCATGCCTTGTATGTTAGCTTGCGCGATAATGAAATCGATCATGAATACCGTGTACGTCAAGGTACTCCTTCGCATAACACTTTCCTGAATGGATTATACGAATCGTCTTATTTCCTTAAAGTCCATTTAAACAACTAAACCATGAAACAAAAGGCAATTCTTCTTACTTATCTTTTGTTCTCGATATTTCAATCGTTTGCAGGCAATGATTTGAGGATCTCGGAAAGTAGCACCATGCACAGCCGGATTTTAAATCAGGATGTTCATTTTTCCGTTTGCCTTCCATCAGGTTATTTCCAAACCACAAAAGCCTACCCCGTTGTTTATTTACTTCATGGTTTGGGTGACGACGAAACCGCCTGGCTCGAATATGGTCGCATTAGTCAGATTGCCGATGAAGAAGTTGCCAAGGGTGAAATTCAGCCCATGATTTATATTATGCCTGAGGGATTTCGAACTTATTATGTAAATGATTATCTGAACACCTTTTTATATCAAGACATGCTTGTTAATGAACTTGTTCCCTATGTCGATAGCCTATTCAGAACCAAGGAAAGCATAGAACAACGGGCCGTAATGGGGTATTCAATGGGAGGCTTTGGTGCTTTTACCCTGTACCTAAATCATCCTGATGTTTTTGGTGTGGCCGTGCCTTTGAGTACCTCTATCCGGACAGACGAACAGTACATGACGGAGGAAGCCTCTGGCTGGGACGAGCAATGGGGCAGGCTGTTTGGCGCTCCGGGATTGACGGGAGCTGATCGGCTTACCGACTACTACAAAGAAAACAACCCGTTTTATATTCTCGATTCGCTTACCCCTGAAGAAACTTCCAATTTTCACCTCTTTTTGGATAACGGAGACAAGGAACACACACTGTGTCGCAGCAACGAAGAGTTACATATACTGATGCGAAACAAAAACATTCCACATGAATACCGCGTTCGCGATGGTGGGCATAGTTTTACCTATTGGTATTCAGCCTTACCCAACGCACTTCGTTTTATTGACGATCAATTTGAATCGAAACCCTATCGAGGGGATATTGCTTTGAAAACAGAAATTAAAAAACTGAATAACAACCAGTTGATTACTTCAAACCTCAACAACCAGCAATTCCTTGCTTATGTGCCAGCCGATTATGACCAAACCAACCGGTTGTATCCCGTAATGTATTTCGCGGGTAGCTTTACAAATAACCAATGCAGGTCGATTGCCGAGTTGGTTAATCAGAAAATTGATAATGGTGAGGTTTGTCCTATGTTGTTGGTATTTCTAGGTAGTATGACAGATGACCAAATAAAAACATCAATTCCATTGCTTGAAAGCCAGTTTCGCATTCGACAAGGATTCCGCATGCGCGCCATTGTTGGCTATCAGGCTGAAGCATTGGGTGTTTTAAATCTGGCGTTTTTTCAAGAGCAATTCAGGCTGTGTGCTACAGTTGATGGCTTTATGTCAAAAAGCAGCATTGTTAATTTGCTTGAAGATATTGATTCAGATCACATAAAACGCACCTCTTTTTGTTTTGTGGCCCCCGACAAAGGGTCGTACTTTGAGGGAAATGGCGAACTGCACATGATGCTGCGTGACAAGGAAGTTAAGCATGAGTACAGGGTAAAAGAAGGCGACGGGGGATTTGAATGGGTGTTGGCAGGATTAGACGAAATTATTGAATTTGCATCAAGGAGTTTTCATTATTAAAATAATAACAATTAAATCTTAAATTATGTTTATCGTAAGTAGTTACACGTTGGCAGTTGGACTTTGCTTCATCACGATGCTTTGCTGGGGATCGTGGGCAAACGCCCAAAAAATAGCTGCTAAAACCTGGCGTTTCGAGCTTTTTTACTGGGATTACGTTATTGGCATTCTCCTCTTTTCACTGCTTTTCGGATTCACCCTCGGCAGTTCTGGAGATACAGGAATGGGTTTTCTAGAAAGCATCCGGCAAGCCAGTACCAGTAGTATTGTTAATTCAATGATTGGCGGGATTATTTTCAACCTGTCCAATATTCTGCTCGTCGCAGCCATCGCCATTGCCGGTATGGCAACCGCCTTTCCGGTGGGTGTAGGTATTGCAATGGTATTGGGCGTTTTAATCAATTACATCGCTACGCCCATGGGCGATCCAACTCTATTATTTATTGGGGTAGGCATTGTGGTTGTAGCCATTATTCTTGATGCATTAGCTTATAAAAAACTCGCTGCAATTGCTCAAAAAACCTCAACAAAAGGAATTCTTTTGTCGATCGTAGCTGGCTTTTTAATGGCTTGGTTTTTCAGGTTTATTGCAAGCGCCATCGCTACTGATCCAATTTATCCTGAAGCAGGAAAATTAACACCTTATGCCGCCTTTTTCTTTTTTGCTATCGGTGTGCTTGTCAGCAACTTCCTCTTCAATACCTACCTGATGAAAAAACCAATCGAAGGATCGCCTGTGAATTTTAAACAGTATTTTCAAGGAAACTTCAGAAGTCATTTATCCGGAATCATAGGCGGTGGCATTTGGGCTTTAGGTACTTCTTTGAGTTTATTGGCCGCCAGTAAAGCCGGATATGCCATCTCATTTGGACTCGGTCAGGGAGCAACCATGATTGGTGCTTTCTGGGGAGTTTTCATCTGGAAGGAATTCAAAGGCGCAAGTAAATCCGTCAACATCATGTTGGCACTCATGTTTATTCTGTTTACCACAGGTTTAGCCATGATAGTTTTAGCCGGAAACAATTAATAACAATAATAATCACTCTAATATTTATTCTTTAATCATTAATTCTAACAAAAATGAAAAAACAATTTTATTTACTGACTTTGGCCACTATTCTGGCTATTTTCTTTGCTTCGTGCAAGAAAGACAATACCGATGCTCCATCGGTAACAACCAATGCCATAACGGCTATCACATCTACCACTGCCATGTCGGGTGGTGAAGTTACTTCCGAAGGCGGTTCTGCTGTTACAGCTCGTGGCGTTTGCTGGGGTTTGAATGTTGACCCTACGATTGCCGATTCCAAAACCGTTGACGGTGCAGAAGTTGGTGCATTTACCAGCAGCATTACCGGATTGGTTCCTGGAAAACTTTACTATGTAAGAGCTTACGCTACCAACTCAAATGGAACTGGTTATGGCCCAGCTGTTACCTTCTCCACAGCATCTCTTTTAAAAACAACAGGTGTTGTTTATACCGATGGCACCGATTTGTATGAATTTAGCTATGATGCAAGTAGCCGTATCGACAAAATTACCAATTACTGGAATGATGTATTGGACAAAGAACTCTTTTATGACTATTCTGTTGCCAATCAGCTGACTATCGATCGTAATGGCGACCTATCCGTTTACAAACTCGACGCTCAAGGCAGAGTAATTGAAGATGCTTACGGTTCGACATACGAATATGATGCCGATGGCTATTTGGTTAAGATGTCAGAATACTGGGACAACGCTTACCACTTGAAATATCAAGTAACCATTACAAATGGCAATGTTGCTAAAATTACCACCTTTGATGATGATGGCGTTACACCTAAAAAAATCAAAGAATTTACCTACACCAGCGGCAACAATGTAAATGGTATCGATCAGGTTATCCTTGTTGATTCTCCTTGGAAAACAATTGGTGGACTTTATGGAAAAGTAAGCACGAAACTTGTTGACTACCTAGAATATTGGGATCCACGCGAATCACCAATCGAAGTTAAAAGAACTACCATCTCTTACGAATTTGATGCCAGCGACAGACCTACTGTTATTACCAGAAGCGGTGACGGATGGCAAGAAGTGTTCACTTATTCGTATTACGAATAAACCACATTTCAATTTTAACCAAGAGATGATGGTGTCGAAAATGATTGCCTGTGCAATCATGACGATCCAAAAATATAGTTTATTAATTATTGGTTAATGAGTGCAAGGGCAATCCTGTTTTTTAAGGGTTGCCCCTTGTATAAAAACGGCTTGCATTTCAAGCCAAACATCATTCAAACTGGCTTTTCAACTATTAACAACGGATCACCAGCATCCACAATAATCCAGCTACAGTGAAAAACATTAAATATTCCGGTTTATTTGGAGGAATCGCTCTTTTTGTTCTATTGCTCCTACTCCCCTTACCTCCTGGGATGTCAGCCGGAGCAAGAAACGCAGGAGCTGTTACGTTATTGATGGCCTTTTGGTGGATTACCGAAGCAATTCCAATATATGCCACGGCATTTGCGCCTATGGTGTTTTTTCCATTGTTAAAAATACTTCCTGCCGGCGATACAGCCATGAACTACGGCCACGACATGGTACTGATGATGATTTCCGGCTTTTTTCTGGCTAAAGCCATCGAAAACCAAAACCTGCACAAAAGAATTGCACTGGTGCTAATAAAGGCTTTAGGGACTAGCCGTCCTGTTATTTTACTAAGCATTATGCTCGCCACTGCCTTTCTGTCGATGTGGATTGCCAACGTTACGGGTGCTTTAATGATGCTCCCTATCGGTATGGCTATTGCGGCAAAAGAAGAATCGTCAGGAAATAAAAATAGTAGATTTGGCACGGCTCTGATGCTTGGCATTGCCTATGCAGCCAGTATTGGTGGTGTTGCGACACTTATCGGGTCGCCTACAAACCTGATTTTTAGTGGCATGATGACCAAAATATTTCCGGAAGCTCCCCCGATTAGTTTTCTTTCATGGCTAAAAATAGGATTGCCTTTGGTGGTCATTTTTTTACCTCTGGCTTGGTATTACCTTGTAAATTTCTATAAAATCAAAGGTAGCATTCCCGGTAGTCTCGAACATATTGATGAAGAGCTTAAATCAATCGGGAAAATGTCGAAAGGTGAAAAACGGGTGATGTGGGTATTTGTGTTAACCGTTTTGGGCTGGGTTTTACGCACGGGTTTTACATTCGACGAAACCGTAATTCCCGGATGGGCAGCATTATTGGGCATTCAAAACTATGTTAGCGATAGTACTGTCGGCATGTTTTCCGCATTGTTACTTTTTGCTCTCCCTGCTGGCGAAGATCACAAAAGACTTCTCGACTGGAAATCAGCCAGTAAAATCCCATGGGGAGTTGGTGTAATCGTAGGCGGAGGTTATGCCATTGCCGATAGTTTTAAAATAACCGGATTAGCTGAATGGCTGGGTGTTCAACTTGCTTTTGTAAGTTCTTATCCATTTTTAATAGTCCTGTTTATTATTGTGGGATTCATATTGATATTCACCGAATTGAATTCAAATACAGCCACTGCCAATATTTTTATTCCGGTTTTGGCAAGCATGGCCATTGCAAGCAGTGTTAACCCAATGTTGCTTATGATTCCTGCCACCTTTGCCTGTTCGTTTGTGTTTATTATGCCAGCAGGAACAGGCCCCAACACCGTTATTTTTGGAAGCAATATGGTTACTGTGCCAGAGATGTTTAAATGTGGTATCGGACTTAAAGTCATCAGCCTTGTGCTGCTTCCGATAGTGTTGTATGTCCTGCTTATTTTTGTGTCAGGGGTTGAATTTTCACTGCCACTATGGGCGAAATAGCGAAATATGCTCCGCCAGACCTCTCTTAATTAAACGGTGAACCTAACAATATTAATGCGTAGAAAATTGAATACCAATTATCTATCGCTTTTATAAGGCAATGTGAAAAAGAACGTGCTTCCTTTTCCTACTTCCGACTCAAGCCAAATTTTACCTCCCAACATTTCTACATAAGCTTGGGAAATAGACAACCCTAAGCCTGCTCCTTGAAAAGCGTGTTTGTCAGCAATATCGGCTTGGATAAACCGTTCAAAGATCGCCTTTTGTCTGTCCTTGGGGATTCCACATCCGGTATCTCTCACAAAAAACTCAAGAAAATCGCCCTTGTCAACATAGCCTAATTCAATCGAGCCTTTATGACTAAATTTAATGGCATTTTTCACAAGATTGGTCAGTATGGCGTACAATTTTTCACGGTCGGTTTTCAGGCAAGCCTCTTTTTCAGACAACGAATTGCTAAATGAAATCTGCATGCCTTTTCCTTCAACTTCAGGCTTGAATGAAGAGCAAATGTACCGGACTTGCTCGTTTACATTCGATTCCTGCAAATCAACTTCTATCAGCCCCGATGCAATTTTCGATATATTAATGATATCGTTGATAATGCTGAGCATTCGTAGTCCGCCTTTTTCGATGTCCTGAATATACTCCTGCTGAGTTTCACCGGAAAGTCCGGGTATTTTCAATAATTCGGCAAAGCCCAAGATACCATTCATTGGCGTGCGGATTTCGTGGCTCATATTGGCCAAAAAGGCCGATTTTAACCGGTCGCTTTCTTCGGCTTTCTCTTTGGCTGTTTTCAGTTCCATTTCTGCCTTCTTACGTTTGGTGATATCATTACTTGCAATCAATACCGCAGGCTCGCCCAGTGCTAAAAAAGGTATTTTATATGTTTCGAGAACAGTAATGCTACCATCTGGATTCTTCATTGTTTCTTCGGGTATGAATTTAGGCTTGCCACTCTCAATTACTTCACGGTCATCAGACAACATGGTGCGTAATTCATTTTCATCTTCACAAAGATCAGCATGACATACATTTGTCATCGCTTCGACTGTTGTACCATAGAAATCGGTTAGTTTCTTGTTAACTAAAATAAACTTACCATCAAGGTTTTTGGCACAGATAAAAACAGGAACAACATCCAAGACATTTCTCAACAATAGTCTATTGATTTTCAATTCTTTTTCCGTTTGCTTACGTTCAGATATGTCAATATCTAAACAATACATCTCGGGCTCACGACCAGGAACTTGGACGTATGAATGACTTGAAAATACAGATATCGCAGAACCATCTTTGCGGCTAAGTTTTAGCTCATCTGCTGGCATAACTTTTTCAGTGGCAAACACTTCCTTAATTGCATTACTAACCGTACTCTTTAATTCTTCGGGGATTATTAAATCAGTTAGGTTATTACCAATTGCTTCTTCGGATGAATACCCATAAAACGTTTCGGAAGCTTTATTCCAGTATTTCGTTTTTCCATTTTTATCATAACCCTGAACAGCCACATTAGGAATATCTTGAAATAGAATCTTCCACCTCTCATCACTATCTTTTAGTGCATCTTCCGCCTTTTTACGTTCGGTGATATCACGAATTATTCCGATAAGAAACCTTTCTCCCTGCGCATCAACAAACCGTGATTTCTTTGCAGAAATTGTTTTGGTTGCTCCACCTCTCACCGTTAGCGACTCTTCGCTTTGATTCGCTATACCATTGCTAATGACCTGCCTGTCAATTTTCAAAAAAGCCTCCTGCTCTTTTGGGAGAACTTCTTCGGCAAGTGTTTTTCCAATGATCTCATTTTTTTGAAGGTTAAATATTTCACAAAAAGCATCATTCACCAGAATCAATCTGCTTTGGTCGTCTTTTACAAAAACAGGGTCGCCAATTTTGTTCAGGATATTTAGGTAGTATTTTTCATTTATTTCTGCTTTTTCGTTCGCAAGTTGCAGCTCTTCGTTCAGGATTTCCAGCTCTATCTGACGCACTTCAAGCTCATACAACAGTTTTGCGGTGTCGGCTTCGCTTAGTGGAACTGATTTTACGCTGTGCTTTTCTTGGAGCAGCTTTTCAGCTTTTTGTCGAAGGGAAACCTCTTTTGTTGATTTCATCATTTTGATTTAATGGTGATGTGCTATTCTTTTAGTCCATAGTCCGAAGTTTACCTTCATTCTTCATTTTCTTTCTTCATTCTTCCTACTCCCGACTTCTAACTTCCCCATACCTTAGTTATATTTTCGCCAATAGTCATTCTAATTTTTTCAAAGGCAGTGTAAACTTAAACTTGCTACCAACTCCAAATTCACTTTCTACCCAAATTTTACCACCGTGTTTTTCCACAAGTTCTTTGCAAAGCACCAAACCTAAACCAGAACCGCTTTCATTCGCTGTCCCTCTGGTTGTTATGTTCTCAGATATATCAAACAGTTTAGCTCTGGTTTCTTCATTCATGCCAACACCCGTGTCAACAATTGTAATTTCAACCTGACCCAGTTCAGTTTTTGCTAAAACACTTACGCTACCATTTGGTTTTGTAAATTTAATGGCATTTGAAATAAGGTTTCGCAATACGGTTCGCAACATATCTTCATCGGCACAAACCTCAATATCTACTGATTGATCTTGGATTAATGAAATCTCCTTAGCTGTGGCAGATGACCTTGAAAGCGTTAAAATTTCATTGACAATTGATGACAAAAGAAGCTTCTGGAGATTGAAACTTATTTTCCCAGATTGCGATTTCGCCCAATTCAGCAAATTATCCAGCAACACAAGCGTGTTTTTAGCTGATGAGTTAATAATACCTGCAAACTTTTCTGCTTCAGAGACTTCTAAATCCTTTATACTCTCAATTAGCTCTCCCGAATATCCTAAAATATTATTAAAAGGACTTCTTAAATCGTGGGCTATTATTGAAAAAAGCTTGTCTTTGGTGGCATTAAGTTCTTTTAAATGAATTTCGTTC
>CAYWNI010000009.1:0-20150 GCA_964459525.1 uncultured Lentimicrobiaceae bacterium
AAATTCTGATACTGGCACGTCCAAGATTATTAATCCAAGTTTTAGGTCTTTTTCATACAGTCCGGTTACTAATAGAACCTGCGGTTTTTGCATGGTTTCATTTGTTCTATATTCAAAAACAAAATACTGATCACGATGCTCAAGCTTGCTGTAAATATCTTTAAGCCAACTTATTGAATATTCTTTTGAAGTGTCTGCATTAATCAGCATTACATCGACAGATTCCGGGTAACCATAAAAACAAATAGACGAATAGCAATCAACCGTTTCTAGATAAGCCCTTATGAAGCTATTAAACATCGACTGTTTTACAGCGAGGCAGTTTTTGCCTGAATCAGCATTCGTGATTTGTTTCAAGTAGTTGATGGATTCCTCATTTTGAGCAATGTTGCACAAGTCATTAACTCTTTGTTGCAAAAAGTTTTCAATTCGTATGGTTTTCTCCGCTCTAACGAAATCAAGCTGATCGAATGTACGGCCGATAAGTGCCTCTTTGGCTTTTGAATAGAAAAAAGTATCAATTACAACCAAGGGCAGTAAGCTCAGAATAAAAAAATTGATGATGAGCTTCTTCGTAACGGATAATCTCCTGTTAATCATCGAACATTTTTTGGCAAAGCTAACTAATTCAACCAAAATTAAAATTGTTTCTTAATTGCCACTTTAGGTTGATGGCTTTGTTTTGTTTTATAAATTTGCCGCACCAAAACATAATTCTATGCCTTATGCGATCGTCTGGAAACCGGATGGAGTTATCATCCGCTATTCTGGAATAGTATCATACGATGAAAACATTGCTGCCAATGGACAGCTTTACGGAGACCCAAGATTTGAATCGATAAAGTATCAAATTGCAGATTTTCTTACCGTTACAGATTTTCAGATTTCAAAAAAGGAAAGTTCGATTATTGGAGAACTTGATTTCCAGTCGACAAGATGGAACAGCCACATAAAAGTGGCCCATATAACCCAAGACAACGATATTATAGAACGGGTAAAAGTATACGAGGAAACCATGAAAGACACCGCGTGGGAATTCGGTATTTTTAACACCATGGAAGAAGCTCAAAAATGGGTTGAAGGTAAATAGATACTTTTATTCCTGTTTTCCCTCCACCACAAGAACAATTTCTCCTTTTGGAGGCGCGGTTTCGTAGTACGCCGCTACCTCCATAGCAGAACCACGTATTGTTTCTTCGAAAAGTTTTGTGAGCTCACGCGAAACCGATACTCTTCGGGTATCACCAAAAAATTCAGCTATTTGGTGCAGGGTTTTCACCAACCGATGGGGCGATTCGTAAAAAACAACAGATTGAGGCAACTCGGCCAAATATTTCAACCGCGTTTGTCGTCCTTTTTTGTGAGGCAAAAATCCCTCGAAAAAAAACTTGTCGCATGGCAAGCCCGAATTTACCAGAGCAGGTACAAAAGCTGTTGCGCCGGGTAATGTTTCCACTTCAACTCCCTTTTCAACACAAGCACGTACCAATAAAAAGCCCGGATCGGAGATGCCAGGTGTACCGGCATCAGTTATTAAAGCCATTGTTTCTCCTTGGAGTATTCTGTTTACCAAGCTTTCAAGAACTTGATGCTCATTAAACTGGTGATACGATTGCATGCGGGTTTCAATTTCATAATGCCGCAACAACTTGCCGCTGGTGCGCGTGTCTTCGGCCAATATAGTTTGTACAGTTTTTAGAACTTGAACAGCTCTAAAAGTCATATCGTCGAGATTTCCGATTGGTGTGGGAACAAGAAAGAGTCCGGTATTTCGCATGTTTATCTCCGATCAATCGGGTAGCTTTTGTGCTACCATTTTGTTGAACAATTAAAATTTTCTTAAAACAATCTCTTCCAGTTTTTGGTATGCAGGGAAATCATTTTTCCATTGTCCGGCCACCTTGAGTTCGATCAGATATGTTTCCACTCCCTGCTTGGTTTGCAAAGCATTGAGCTCATCTATCACCCGGTTATACCGCGACAAATCTCCTTTAAATAGCTCATTTAGAAAGAGAAACTTTTCATTAATTCCGATGGCCGATCTAATATTGGTGATTCTTTCTTTTTGCATTCTTCCGGCCAAACTATTGTCGACCGTTTTGTCTGAAAATGTCTTGGCCAAAAGGTTATCATCAGAACCTGAAAACAAGTCGAGGGTTGTTTTTTTCGATTCAGGAATTGCCATTTGTGGCTTTTCTAAAACCTCTTCATGCGTTGGTTCTATAGGAAGCGGTTGTATTGGTGTTTCTATGGCAGAAGCAATCGTTTGTTCCGTTGGTTGTTCCTCTTCCTGTATTACCACATCCTTATACTCAGGTTTTGTATTTACTGGTGGTGGTGCAGTTTCGGTTTTCGGTATTTCAGCCACTAACTGTTCGGGGGGTTCATTAGCTACCTCTGGCTTTTGAGGTGGCTTTTCAACTTTTGGATTTTCAATCTTAACTATTACCTCTGGTTTAGCTGCAACTGTAACGTTTTTTGGCGACACATCAAGAGAAAGCACCAAATCATATAAGTCGTATATTTTGTTTCGAAGCAATTCTACATCTAAAGGGTGAATGGTATAACCATCAGGTTTTAATCGGTTTACATGGGCTTTGAACGTGTCTAGTTCCAAACTTAAGCGGAGGAGAAATTTTTCTTTTTCCATTGGTAAAAAGTTCCTTACATTTGTTTCGTTCAAAAGTAGAAAGAATATTGAATACATAGGGATGTTTCTGGAAAAAGACCGAAATATAAATATGAAAACTGGCTGGATCGAAGTCATTTGCGGCAGCATGTTTTCAGGCAAAACCGAAGAGCTTATCCGTCGATTAAATCGGGCTCGTATTGCCAAACAAAAAGTTGAGATTTTTAAGCCCGCCATTGATGTCCGATACGATGTTGAAAATGTGGTTTCACACGATGCAAAATCTGTGTCATCTACTCCTGTTGAAAACGCATCGCAAATACTTTTTTATGCCGAAGAATTTGAAGTGGTTGGCATTGATGAGGCTCAATTTTTTGATAATGAGTTAGTAAATGTATGCAACAAGCTGGCTGATCAGGGAAAAAGGGTTGTGGTAGCTGGACTCGACATGGATTATCTAGGTAAGCCTTTTGGGCCAATCCCTTTGCTGCTGGCATCGGCTGAATATGTTACCAAAGTGCATGCTATTTGTATGCGTTGCGGAAGCTTGGCAAGTTATTCGCATCGTACTATTCACGATGAAAAACTGGTTTTGTTGGGTGAAACAGATGCTTATGAGCCCTTGTGCCGCAGATGTTTTGCTGATTCGCGTAACCAAGTAACCAAAAAGCAAAAAAGTTAACAGCCATAAAAACGTACCTTAGTTTTCTTCAGCATCAAGCCTGTCAATTATTCGCTGGTCGGCTTCGGCCTTGTCTTCAATACCCATAAACTCATATATTTCTTTGCGCATCATATAGGCCAAAACATAACGTGAATCTTCTTCAATAGCCATGTTACAATCATCGAATGCTGCTTTTACTTTGTTGAGTTTAAACAACGAACCTGCTCTACAGCAAAGATATAGGGTGTCCTTTGGTGCCAGTTTCACGGCGATATCGAAGTCGATAAGCGCAGCTCGGTGTTGCTCGGTTTCGGTAAGTATTTCACCGCGAATAAAATGATAAAATGGGTCACGCATATTTAATTCAATGGCTTTTGAAATCAATTCGTAGGCTTCTTTATAATTTCCAGCATCCTTCAATCCGATGGCTCTTTCGTATAAAGCAAACTCATTTTCCTCGGGAACATCCTTTTCACCATCTATTTCCATCGATTCCACATAAGCGCCATCTGAATAACCCATTTGTTCGTCAAGATAATCGGCAACCACTCCCAGTTCTTCGTCACCCATAGTTTCCGGAGATCCCATCGCATCAAGATATTGCGCCAAAAAGTTTGTGAAATCATTGGCTACAATTCCCCATGTTTCCGGAAATTCTTCGTGGTACGCATCGAAAACAGGAGATTCGGAGCCTGCCTTTTTGCTGTGCACAAAAACCAGTAGCTCGCTATTGGGTAAACTACAAAACGGGATAATTGGATAGGGACAAGCCTTTTCGCTGTTCATTTTCCAACTGCGGCTAGACAGTTCAGCATACCTTTCGGCAATTTCTTCGATCCCCAATAAATAAACGGTGTTGGCTTCACAACTTTCCAAATCAATTTGAATAGCCGTCTTTCCGCTGTAATATGCATCCAGAAACATGCCTCCGTTGAACTTAAGCAGAAATTTTTGATACGAAATAGGCAGTGGCACGCCCATTTTTTTTTCGAAATACGCCAATTTTTGACTATCAATTGGCGGATAAAAATTGGTACACAAATCGCTATCGCGTTCCATTTTTTCCAAACGGACAAGTGTTTTTTCAATGGTAATATCTGGCATAATTTTCCTTAATCCGGGTGTAAGCGAGGAATATCGTCCTCAGTATTTATGGATTCCTCCTTATGTGTTACCGGACGTTTTTTTCTGGTTATCACAGGTTTACGTCGTGGTTTTGACTTTACTTTCCTAGCTGTGGATGTCGTTTTTCGATTGGCCTCCCAATCTTCAAGTTCCACCTTGAATCCTGAAAATCCCTTGTTTAATATCTCTCCTGCCGATTCATCTTCGGCCTCGGCGGTTACTTTCCGTTTACGGTTATTGCTAAAAAAAAGAAATTTTATCACTTTATATATCAAATAGATAATCGAAATAAAAACGATTACGGTTAGCACGATTACGGTAAGATTTGCCATTAAAAAACAATGAAACCCGTAAAACAAAACACGCAATGGAGCATAAACCCCTGCCAATTTTATACTTTCAATGATTACAACAATTGCCAAAGCTGCATACATCAGTGTTATAAAGTTTAAAAACCAAATAAAAGTGCCGGATGTAAAAAAAGCTAATACGCCTCGCTCGCCCAGAAAACTAAGCGAAAAATAAGAGGCAACAGCACCACGACTTTGAAGCATGGCAACGAATAATAAAACCGAAATAAACGATGCGGTTTTTAATGCCCACCAATTGTATTTAAAATAATTGTCGTGACCTAAAACCATAGCATAAAAGTACTCTGGGATAACGCCAATGGCAAATGGAATGCGGTAATACCAGTTAAATCCAGTAAAATCAAGACCCGATTTGGTCAAAAGCCATGAGTCGAAACGTTCGGCACCGCGCATACCATATCGAATAGCTACTGCCAGTAAAAAGGTTGAGATAGCAAAAACGACAATTGATATAAGAAAGTTAAGCATGAGCAAATTATTGAATTGTTAGCAGATTTTTGAAATACCTGATAAAATACACCAAAACGAGCAATGCCAGCACGGCAGCCAATAGCAGTCCGAAAACAAAGCCAGCATAAAAATAAATAACCATAAGAAACAAATAAACTACAATCCGAAACAGTACTGTACGGCCTCCGAAAAAAACAATGCTTTCGATTACCACACCAACCACAATAACTCCTGCCAACGCCAGCACCAGCCACTTAAAGGTAAACCAGTCATTCAAGTTAAGTTGAATATCACGGGAGGAAAAAATATTGTACATATAAACCACTAAACCCAAAGCGCCTGCAGCATATAGCGACCAAGGCTTTTTCGGGTGGAATGGAATAACATGCGAAATAGCCGCCAGTTTTTGGTCGAAGAGGTAAATGTACTTTTGCAACAAAACCAGTCCAACCAAAAAAAGCAGTGGCCATAAATACGCAAGCCAGTCGTTAGGATATTGATTTGCAACTGATGTGATGGTGTCCATAATATCTTAATTAACTTATTGTTATGCACCTCCCTGCAAAACTTGGCTAAACAATGTGATGGTAAAAATAGTTAGCAAAAACCAACCAATAATGCCTTCCAATATGCTGATGTACATGGCCAATCCTTTTTCGGGCATTACACCAAAACCAATGACGACAAAACTATTTAAACTCAGCACAAAACTGTTAATAAACTTCACAACAACAACATATACTGCAAACACGACAACGATGGAGAAAATCAAAAGACCAGGAACTATCTTTTCAGATCCTTTGAATGATTCCCATCTTTTTGGTTGGAAATTAAAAAACCTTATCAACTCTGGAACCAAAACCAAACGCAACCGACCCAAAAAATGAAGTGGTTCTCCAAACAAAATAATGGCTCTTGGAACTTTTTTCCTATCACGTAAATAATTCTCTTTAATCTCTTTCATCAAGTTGGCGTTGGGGTCTTCCTTTTGTTTGTAAACGTCTTTCACGGCCAAGTCTTCCTTGATGTAGGTAGCAAACAGCTTAAACTGATTTAGATAAAAACCATAGTTCATGCCATCCCATCCCGAATAGGAAAACATATAGATAAAAGTAAAAAACAGAAGGATTTGCCATGCTCGTCGGACAGATTTTCCCGGGTTAGTGGCGTAATCGCTAAAATACAACAACACTTTGTTTAGCAACAGGTTAATGTAGTTATTAGCACTTGGATTAACCTCCTGAATAAACTCTTGCCGGGTAGTTTCAATTTCTTTAATTTCAACATAAGAACCATTAGCCGATTGCAGGTCGCCACGCTCTGTGTAGAGTTTATTCAGCTTTTTATAAGCGCTAACAAGGTCATTATAATGCAGTGTTTGCGCCAACTGACCTTTTGTTTTGGCCTGATAGGGAACAATGAGTTCGCTGAGCCCTATTTGAAACAAAGCCAATTTTTGACCTTTTAGGTTGTCCCAAGGGATGTTGGTGTTGGCCTCAGGAAAATCAAAATTCTGAATACCAATATAATCGGATACTTCAAGCGAATCAACTAAAAGCGCCTTTTCGATGCCGGCATCTGTAAAATTAATGCTCGACATGCGGTTGGCGAACAAGGTAAGTTTCGATAATTGTGCCTCGCCAAAATCAACCGAATACAAATTTCCCATTTCGGGTGCTTCAAAGCGACAATGGTTTAGGTTTATTTCTTCGATAGCAAGCGACGATGCTACCAGCTGGTAATGGGTTTTTTCTTCGTCCATTTTAGCAAACAGAGCTCTATCAGCACTAAAAACGCAATGATCAATATGCAAGGCGTTCAAATCATTTTTTAGAATAAGCTGTTTATTCAAGCTGCACTTTGAAACACGAACCCCAGTCACCCTATCTGGATCCAAATCCAGAATCAGATCATGATGAAAAAAACAGTTTTCGAATAATAAATCATATTGACCAGAAAAGGCGCAACCCGATAGCACCAATGGCATGCTAAAAGTGCAATTGATAAAACTGAGCCGCTTAAATTTCCAATCGCTTAAAACCAGAGCCGATGCGTTGGGGATTTTGAAATTACAATCGTAGAAAAATATTTTTCGCTCCAAAACATCTTCGGGTTTCAGATGATATTCTACATCAAAAACCTTATCAACAAGAAATTTACTATCGTCTTGATTGGCTACAATATTATAATCAGACACGATTACTGTTTCATTACTAGACATCAAAAGATACAAACCTTCAATTGAAGCCAATTGCTTAATGATTATTTGCTCTGTCGTTTCCTCTTCTTCAACTTCCTCTGATTCCTGGGCTGGTAAAAAAAACGGAAAACACAGAACAAGTGTTGTCAAAAAAAATATTTGAAACCAACTATTACACTTTGATTCTGTCATCAGCATCAGGTTTTTAAAAACATAACTGCTCTTTTGATTTCAGGGAGAGCAAATAGGATTATTTTTTCTTTAAAATCTCACGTTTCAAATTCAGCTTCTTGGTAATGTGATCTTCATCGAAATCGAATAACAAATCACCGGTATCCTTATATAACTTAATGGTATTCATGGGATACCAGTTTCCGGGGACACCTACGTCTATTCCCGAAAAAACCTGAACTTCAACATTACCGCTTTTGTACTTAATTACTTTTATCCTGGCTTCGTTGTCGATTTTTATTTTATCCAAAATCAACGAATTACCGTCGTTGGTTTTTATGGTGACAATTCCACTGTTGTTTTTGAGAAACTGCATCTTTCCACAACCGTTGTAAAAACTCCCGGCATAATCGATAAACTGAGGGTTATAGCTCTCAAAAACCTTTTGAATTTGAGTTCCTTTAATCTGAATGGTATTGGCTTTTACGAGCTGCATGGCCGCAAAAAGACCTGCAATGGTTTTTTCGTAATCTAGTTTTATCAGGGTATCGTTCACGTTTTTAAGGGCTTCGCCAGCATCAAAATCTTCGGCAGTATTGTAAGCTGTAAAGTCGTGAACATTCATTCCTGTGGTGGCATAAAACGAGCCGGTGATTAGTGCACTACCATCCGGCTCAGGTGTAAGTCCATAATAACCAAATTGTTCAGCCTCGCTAAAAAGCCTTGCCATGGTTTTTTCACCCTGACTGTTAAAACGAGCTGAAAAAATAAAGTTTGCATCATGATCGAGTTTATCAATACCTGCTTTTTGCATCCAGTTCAGTTGTCCGCTGGGCGAAATTTGTGCCACAAAAACATCGGGCGCTCCAATGGCCTCAATGCGAAAATCCTGTGCATAAAGCTCTGATTCTAAACTTCCATAAGCCAGTATTTGCCCATCGGATGTAAAAGCCAAATTAAAAATCATATCATTTCCTGAACCAATAAAATCTGTTACCCAAACCAACTGATGTTGTGCGTTGAATTTGGCCACAAACCCATCACGGTTATCTCCATTGCCTTTAAGCGTCTTATTTCCGATAGTGGCTTCGTTTACAAAATAACCACCAATGTAGGCATTATCGTCTTTATCAAAGATAACATCAGTAAGTTTATCGCCCTGATAGCCACCACCTTTATTTACAGCTACCCAAAGTAATGCAGCACGCTCGGCCTCAGCACCAGTGTTGTCAACCGCAATTAACAACGGCTTTTTGCCATGCGCCTGTGTAAGCAACATGCCTAGTGGCGCTCCTGCAAATGTGGGATCAGCCACCACAAAGTCTTTGTTTTGCCAAGTAAAGTAATCACCATCGGGTCTTTCATCGAAATGAACTGCAGTAGCCATATGTCCCGGAAATCCCAATGCAATCACATCAAGTTTAAGCAAAGTTTTTACTAGATAAACGTACAAAATAGAGCGATCCTCACAATCGGCATAGGGATAATACAATAACTCATCGGCAAAAAAGTAGTGCTCCTGCTGAAAAACCTCCTGATCTGTTTTGTAGTCGAAAGCTTGTTGCACAAAACTCAGCAACATACCAGCAGCCTCGGTAGTGGATTTCCCTTTCAACAAAGGATCAAACTGGTCGATCACCGAGTTTTTCGTCAGCTCACAACAAACCGAATTCAGGTAAACAGACACATCGCATTGCGGAACGGTTTTATAGAACTCCATCATCGCCTGATCGTAATTGAGTTTTACAAAATGTCGCTGACCATCCCAAGCAAAGCTAAGCTGGCGTGTATGGGATTCTGCATCCGTGTTGAAGGGTTTCGACAAACGGAGGTCGACTACTATGTCAGCTTCAGGGAAGTCAAAATCGTAAGTGCTTATCTGGTGTTGGTTCGCTTTTTCGTTTAATACATAATAGTTTAACGAGCCAAACGGGATAAAATCGTGTCCATAAATCTGAAAGAGCGAAGGGATAAGCAGTACTGCTTTATTGTTTTCAAACCCTATTTTTGCCTTATAACGACTACGGTTCATAAGCACCCATTGCATCAAAACCTGATCGTTGTGGCGATTGGGGAGTAAGGCCTCAGTAAAATTTTTAATCAGCTGGTAATAAGCCCAGTCATTTGCGTTAAGCAAATCTTTTACTTCAGAAAGCTGCGCCAGAAGATAGTTGTAGTTGGTTTCGCTCATTTTCAACCAGTATTCACTGATGTTTTCAGGTGTAAGTTCAGCTACCTGAATTTGGCGCATGGCCTTATCCGACTTAAAATACATCGACCAAGCCAATAAATCCACGTCAGTTGAATCGGTATGAAAATCTACAGCTTCCATTTTCTTTATTCCCGGCAACAGCGTTCCTTGTCGTATAGCAAGTTGTTTTTCAGGCGGGAAAAACGGTAAGGAAGATGCTTCGTAAACGATTTCTTCTGGTGCTTTTGGCAGCTCCTTAGGCTTAGGTATTTCGGAGTCCTTTTCGCGTGTTTCAGGCGTATACTCACCAAAATGTTTTGTAAGATGATCGGCAAATTCCGCATCTATTTTAGTAACAAAGTCATTAAATTTTTGCTGGGTCTCCTGTTCAAAGGTGGTGTATTCCTCACGAATCTGAGATTTAAACTCCTCGAAAGTCTGAGCCTGAGTCGTGAAACCGAATACAATAGCCATCAACAGAGCAGCGTAGACCCCTGTTTTTTCAGACATGATAAAAAAGGCTATTAAAAATCAAGAATCTTATCTAGTTGTTCGGTGTTTACTTTGGCTTTGGCTTTCATTTCGTCGCGAAGTACGTTTTTAGCCATATCAATGGCTGTTTGGTAGTTATAACCTATTGTTACAGTAACTTCTGTGTTTTTGTCGATTACACGTGAAGCTTCGAACAAAGTAAGTGTACGACCCATTTTCGAGCCAACAATTGATTTAAAAGTGGCTACTGTTTCGGTAACAGAAGCAGCATCTTCGGCATCAAGCTGGGCGTTTGCCAACGTAGTTTCAACCAAACCAGCAACCTCAACGCCTATCTGTCCGGCTAGGTTAATTTTAGCCACTTCATAAGCCTGTAGTTTTGCAGCAGAGTGGGTCTCACCAACAGAGCGGGCGTCAGCCATAAAATAAGCAGGACGACCTTCATCATCGGTTTCATAACGTTTCATCCACACACTTTCAATTTGTTTGTCCATAGGCAACTGACCCGGAGCAACGGTAAAACCTTCTTTAGCAAGTTTTTTAGCTTCTTTGCGTGCATCCTTGATTGCCTTGCTTTTCATTTCCTTTTTAATCTGCTTTTTACTTTGTGCTGTGGCAGGAGTAGCAAACGAAAATGCCATAAACAAAGTAATGAGTACCAATAAATTTTTCATAACAGAGATTTTAATAATTAATTAAAACAGTTAAAACTAATAGTGACGTGTAAAAATAGGGATTTTTTATGGTTCTGGTGTTCAATTCCTAAAAATATTTATGCCCATTCAAAGCTGACAATAGCCTTTCCAAAAAGGTATAGCAAGATTTTAAAAAATTCTCACCATGAAATGTTTGTTCTCGTTAAGACGACTCAAATACCTGTAAACGAAGTTACCTCAGGTTTTCTTTCTGCATCAGCATACATCGATTGATAGTAAAGTCCACCTTCTTTTTCTACATATACCTGAGTCACCACAATGGTTTCATTATCACGTTTAAAAACATGAAACTCATACTGGTCACCATCTTCATCAAAATAATAGCTTTGGGTATTGACGAAACCAGCCCTTTCAATATCCGCAGTAGCATAGTCAGTTTCACATTTAGTCAGTCTAGAAATAGCAGCATCACGTTTTTTAAAATACTGCTTCAATTCCTTTGAAAATGCTTTCATGGAAGTATGTTATTGGTTTAGTATTTTATCATTTTTTTTGTAACGATCACGTTTTCTGCGGTAATACAAAGTAAATAAATTCCTTTTGGAAGGTTTCGAGTATCTAATTCCCCGATTTGATTTGTTTGGTTTACCGAAATCACTTTTACCCCAGAACCATTAAATAGCTCTATTCTTTTAAACGCATTGCTTCGGCTACTAACCCAGATTGTGTTTGAAAAAGGATTAGGGAAAACCTCGAAATGATTTTCTGTACTGGATTGAACCTTTGTTATTGTTCCTGTATTGAAATAACTAATTTCAGCGTTTTGGATAACATTTTCATCAAGATCTTCGATGCAATCGTCTTTTAGCCTGACGAAAAACTGTTTATTTTCGGCCATTACCTGATTGGGTATCAAGGTAATGATGGTCTTTTCTTCGTTTATAGTTCCGTCAAAATCAATAGATTCGCCCAAATAGTTTTCCTGTCTGAAATTGACCAAGGTCGGGATATCAACTGCATTTATCTCCTCTCCACCAAGCAATCGAACTGGTTCGTCAAATACAATTCTGATCCACGATTCGGGATCCACATCTACAGCACCTTGCTCAGGTTCAATAAAAACGGATGGAACATTGTCGTTGAGTATGCCGATTAAGTCGAGTTGGCGTGCGATACGTTCGGTATTGTTACTATTGTCGCTATTAAGGGTAAGTCTGTCGTTGAATTCGCCATTATGGGTAGGTAGAAATTTTATTTTAATAACGGCACTCTCTTGAGGTTCCACTTTAAAAGGAAATTCGGTAACAATCTCATATACATCTAGGTGGTGATGAATGCTTGTAATAATCAGCGTATCATCTGACTTGTTGTGCACATACAAAAAATTCTCTTTTGGTGAACCATATCCAGCGAAGTTTCCAAACGAAAGCTCACGATACGTGGAAAACAGATTGGTTTTCCAGGGGAATTTAAGCGCTCTATAACTGGCTACTTGATCAGGTAAAAACAAATCAAACGACAAGCTGTTATCGCTGTTAAGCTCTGTAATATTTAAGGGAAAATGCGTTCCCCAGCAAATGAGTTTTTTCCCGTCGTCACTTTGCCTGAAACTACCTGTTGCCGGAGCATATAAACCTTCACGTTGATATCCCCAATCAAGCGAAGCTTCCATGGTTTGTTGGTTAAGATAATAGCGCAGCGCCCGGCTTGTTGGCGGATTGTGGTTGTTTCCATTGTCGTAAACTGTGTAATAGCCATTGTTCAATCGGCGAATATCATGTTGATGCGAAAACCCCAGTTCATCGTTTTGGATGGAGAACATGTTATTCTCACTGTTCTTTCCAAACCGCCAGATAATATTTCCTGTTTGAAAACTAATTTTCGTTATTTCATCTAAATGACGGCACGAAATCAAAATGTTTCCATCGCTGTCTAACTCCAAAGCGTTGGCATGTACATAATCAATTACAGCTGCCGTTAAATCAATATCGAAAGTGGCATCGGTTATTTGAAAATGATCCCAACTGCGCCATTGAAAATATACATTTCTATCCGTATCAACTTCCTGAATTACAAGTCCTACAACAGTAGCATTGGGGTTTCCACCAGGAACAACCAAGCTCATATTTACAATTTGTGGATCGTATGACATCATTAAATAATGGCCGTTGTCGAGTAAAAGCATGTCGTGACCATCTACGTTGTAACCATTTCCCATCATTACTGAATCAATAACAACATAGGAACTATCGAGCAAATAGTATTTTTCGTTTGCAGGATTCAGTAAATCATTGTTGGAAAAGGCCAGATATCCATTTTCCAACACCCTAAAATCGCGGCTGCTTAAATCAACCTGCTTATAATACACAGGCGTGCCATAATCATCAAGAATTGTTAAATAGTTACTATAGGTTTCATGCGACCGTAAAACCATGTTCATGAAAATATATTCATTGTCAAATGAATGCGTTGTGCCAAAATTTACTGTAGGTGTAGGATAGTCATCGGGTAGGTTATTCTCCTTTTCAGGGAAATGGAAAGTAGATTTTACAGCTATGTTTGATGGCTCTGCCACAGCAAAATTGTTGTCGGTGAGCTGCAAGTAATTTTTTAATAAACTTGTTGTTTCGTCAGGTTTAATAAAAAACCTAAAAGTAAATGGTTCGATTTGCTCCAGGTTGCTCAAGAAAAGCCCATTTTTAACTTCCACCGTAATTGTGTCGCCCAAAAAAAAACGCTTCATTGGTGTCAACAATATCCTTTTTGAATCATCTGATAAACAAACCGTGTAGTCGATTTCCCCCGATTTTCTCCCTGTAATGCGAAAGGGTTTGTCCTGAATACAATTTAGGTCAAATTCGTTTTCGGCGTGCAAAGCGATGGTTTGCTCAGGGTTAATGTAAAATGCTTCAGGACGTGGTGTTTGGTATTTTATCGACTTGTTTTGGGCAGTACCCTGAAAACAAAATAGCAAAACAAACGGTAACACTATAATTTTCAAAGAATTAATACTCATACATTCATGGGTTCTTATCAGGAATTTTTTCAATGAAGTCTACTTAGCGAAAATTTTCCTTATTAATGAATTATTTTATCAGCCTCAAATATACTGCTTCTTTCATCAAATTCAAAGCACTAATTTCTAAACAATGGTTTTATGATTTTGAAATCTGAGATGATTATACAACGTTGTTGCAACCGTCAGGCTGCCAACGTGGTCAGTTGTAAAACAGTAGATAGTAAAAAATGACTATACTTGCCGTTTTTTAATTCTACGAAAGAAACGGTTTATTATTCTTTAAAATAATTGCATGAAAAATTCATTACTCCCACGTCAAGCCTTCGTTTTTTTGCTGGCTTTAACATTCTCATTAATAACTTCATATGCCCAAACAGGTAAATACCAATACACCGATTCCTGGTCAAAAGCCGGGTTGCATTTGAAGGAGCAAAAATCGTCGGCCATAGTGCTCACCTATTCCGTTACCAATTTTGAACTACTCAACAAACAAGTAGGTGGCGAAACCATGCACGAAATTATTTTCCCTGCTCAGTTGCTTCCTAATGCTTCAGGTTCACCCAACCTTCCGGGTAATGGATATCTGCTCGCTATACCAAACGGCTCTTCAGCTCGCGTGGAAATAGTTAGTATGCGTGAAGAAATAATTGAAAATGTATTGATGGAGCCCGCTCCTGAAATACCGTGGGACACCGATAAGCAACCTCTTAAACAAATACAAAACCAGCAAGTGTATAGTAAAAACGCCTTCTATCCTGAAAATCCTGTTCAGGTGTCAGATGAATCTACTTTGCGGGGTGTAAATGTGGTGCGGTTGGGTATTACTCCATACCAATACAACCCAATTACAAAGCAGCTGAAAGTGCTTCGTGATATTGAAGTTAAGGTAATAACCGAAGGAGGCGATGGAAATTATGGCGCTGACAGACTCAGAAGCCGTTGGTGGGATCCCATATTAAAAAACTCGATTTTTAACAGCAAGGTATTGCCCGAACCTGATTATGCCAAACGGGCAAAAACCAGCACTAGAAATGGCGAATATGAATACTTAATTATTGCCCCAAACGATCAGGAATTTGTGAGCTGGGCCGACAGTATCAGCCGCTTTCGCAACATGCAAGGAATTCATACTGGCGTGGTTACCATGGGTGAAATAAATGCTGTAAACGCCATTGCATTAGAAAGTTATATTAATACTATTTACGCTGAATGGGAAACGCCTCCCGCTGCCGTTTTGCTTTTGGGCGACTATGGCACAAACCTGAACAACAGTATTATATCGCCAATTTGGGACAATTACTGCGCCTCCGACAACATCCTCTCCGACGTTGACGGCGATGATATGCCCGATATTGTTTTTGCCCGCATAACGGCACAAAATGCAGACCAGCTCGAAACCATGATCAATAAGTTTATCCATTACGAAACCTCACCTCCATCCAGTCCTAATTTTTACAATCATCCGATTACAGCATTGGGGTGGCAAACTGAGCGTTGGTTTCAAATTTGCTCTGAAACAGTTGGTGGTTTTTGGAAAAATGAATTGGGAAAAGAACCTATACGCATCAACGAGGTGTATGATGGAAACCCTTCTGTCGATCCTTGGTCATCTGCACCTAATACCGAATCTGTAATGAGCTATTTTGGGCCTGCGGGTTTAGGTTACATCACTGAAACACCCGGTGAACTTGGCGATTGGTATGGGGGCAGTGCCAACGACATCAACCAAGCTATTAATCAGGGCGCTTTTATGCTGCAACACCGCGATCATGGTAACGAAAGTGGATGGGGTGAGCCCAGTTATAACAAAACTAGCATTAACGGACTAACCAATACTGACCTAACCTTTGTATTTTCAATCAATTGTTTAACAGGAAAATATAACAGTGGAAGCGAAGTTTTTACCGAAAAATTCCACCGCTATACTTATAATGGTGAGGCCAGTGGAGCGCTGGGGCTCATTGCCGCTTCTGAAGTAAGCTATTCGTTTGTAAACGATGCTTATGTTTGGGGGTTATTCGACTATATGTGGCCTGAATTTATGCCCGACTATGGTGGCGATTTTCCTGAAACACGCGGTGTGCTTCCAGCCTTTGCCAACGTGTATGGAAAAATATTTCTCGAATATACAGGCTGGCCTTATAACACCAACAACAAAGAAGTTACCTACAACCTATTCCATCACCATGGCGATGCCTTTTTAAACGTATATACCGAAGTTCCACAGAACCTTACCACTGCCTACGACCCGGTTGTACTTAGCGGAGCGCCTACTTTTGAAATTACCGCTGATGCCGGATCTCTTATTTGTCTTTCGGTAAATGGAAACATCCTTGCCGTGGCCGATGGTACTGGCGAAGCTCAACTGTTGCAGGTAGATTATATAATACCCGGAACAATGGTTGATCTGGTTATTACCAAACAAAACCATTATCGTTATCATGATCAATTGCTTTGCGTTCCCCCAAGTGGCCCATATCTTATTAATATCCAGAACGACCTTACAAACCAACAGGGAAATGGGTTTATCTGCTTTGGAGATGAAGGAAATTTATCGACTTCACTTAAAAATGTGGGAACCGAGTTGGCCGAAAATGTTGAGGTTACTTTGAGTTGTGAGGATGGTTATATTCAAATTACTGACGGCACTGAAAACTACGGTAGTATTGAAGCCAACCAAGAATTACTTATCGAAAATGGGTTTGCCTTTATGGTGGCTGAGAACGTTCCTGATCAACATCAGGTTGTTTTCCAATTATTGGCCGCCAGTGGCGATCAAACCTGGAATTCAGAGGTAACTCTGGTGCTTAATGCTCCTGAAGTGAAACAGCAATCTTTTAAACTCTTCGAAGTGTTGGGCAATTCAAATGGTATTGTTGATGCCGGAGAAACCTATGCCCTTCAGTTTGATGTTGTAAATACTGGACATACAGACTCACCAGAGTTGGTGTCGATGCTGGCAGCACAAAGTGAATGGGTGCGTATACTGTCCTCTTCACAAAGCATCGAAACCCTGAAAATAGACTCTGTTTTTTCCACCACTTTTACTTTTGAAGTTAATGGAAACACACCGCTGGGACATGAGATTATATTTGTAAACAACAATCAATCAGGGGAATATATCGCAGCAGATTCGGTATTTGTAAAAATAGGTGTTATGGTCGAAGATTGGGAAACAGGTGATTTATCAAAATTTGAGTGGATAAATGATCCGTCCAGTCCTTGGACAATTGACAAAATGAGCAAACATGAAGGTAATTTCTCATTGGGTTCTGCTGATGTTGCTCCAAGTCAAATGTCAGTGTTAACACTGGCTTACCAGAGTTACAGCCCTGATTCTGTTTCGTTTTACCGTAAAACAGCCACCTACGAAGGACAAGGAATGCTCATCTTTTTAATTGATGGTCAGGAAAAAAACAGGTGGTCGGGCGACTTGGACTGGAAAAAAGTAAGTTATCCGTTGAGTGCCGGAAAACACACCTTTATTTGGATGTTTTTAAAATTTGGCGACTCCGATTTAATGGAAGACCGTGTTTGGGTTGATTTGATTTCTCTTCCACAATTGGAATCCACCACCATTTGGGCAGGATTTGACGCCTCTGTTTGCCCTGAAGAACCCGTTCAGCTTAACGGAACGGCCACCAATTACGATTCTATAAATTGGAGTACAGCAGGAACAGGTGTTTTTGATGATGCCCAACGTTTGGATGCGCAATATACCCCTTCTCCAGATGACTTTAATGCTGGCGAATTTACCCTCACACTTACCGCTTGGGACGCTGATGGCAACGTGCTTTTTGATTATTTCACGGCCACCGTTTTACCCACACCTATGACAGCTTTGTTCAGTTTGGCTGCCGATACTGTTTATACCGTTGCAACGCCCATTACCGAAATAACAGGAGAATCAGCCGAATATGCTACCGATTACCTCTGGACATTGTCGCCTGAATTGGCCGGAGACATTGTTTTTTCGGGACAAGAGGCTACTGTAAACTGGAATTTACTGTTTTCAGGCGTGGCTACCATCGGCTATCAGGGTATCAACGACTGTGGAGCGGGTGAAATAACCGAAAAAACGGTGATTGTATCCAACGCCACCTCTGTGAACGAAATTGAACTTCCGGGATTGGTGCAGGTATTTCCAAATCCAAACAAGGGTAGTTTTACCATTCGTATGGATTTCCAAGAATCCAGAAACATTGAGCTTATGCTTATCGATATCACCGGGCGCAAGGTGTGGACTAATAACCTGGAAAACATTTCAAAAACTGAGTTGGTTTGTCGTCCCGAACAACTACAACAGGGAGTTTACCAGCTAATCCTTCTGTCGAACGACTTTAAAACAGTAAGAAAAATCGTGGTGCAATAAACCACTTTAGCAACAAAAAAACCCCCGAAAGCATTTTGTTTTCGGGGGTTTTTTGTTAGCTGACTTCGCCACTTTTTTTGCGTATATTTTGTAACCACATAATAATATGCTTATTACGCACTTTTATGGTCTATGTCGCGCATTGTTATCCACGTATTCTTGTATCAATTGCGGGGAATTATTTGTCAATATATTCAAGCTTTATCTTTTTAAAAAAAAGCGACTATACACTTTTTCTGTATAGCCGCAATAACCAAAAATCCTACCTTTTGATGTCAATTCTTTTCTAGTTTTTCAATTCTATTAATCAATTCAGCGTTCATTACTTTCAGCTCTTCAATATCCTTTTGCTGCTGTTGTATAATGCCAATCGAATTCTCTTCTGTCCTAATATTGTTGTCCTTTTTGTTTATTATATATGCAAGTTTTTCGCCTGTAAATTCTTCAATTAGACGGACTGCTCTTAGCATGTCAACATTTATTATTTGTCCTGTTGAAGCATTTTCGCTGTAGTATGACCATGCCATGGGTTCGCTTTTATTGGTAATACTAAAATTGTGCGGAGATAATGTGGTTATATTTCCGGCTTCATCACGAACCCTGAGTTCACTACTGGTAACATCTAGTTCACTACTGGTAACATCTTCTGCGTAAAGCAAAACACCATTTGAAATTGATGCATTGGGTGCAGTACCGTTGATAAGTGAAAAAGTATTAGTTCCATTACCAAATAGTCTGGTACCCACACCAAGGTTACTATAAATTGTTACAAAATCGCTAGTAAAATTACCATATATTAAAGGGGTTGTGGAGTTTGAGTTTTCTATGTAGAGTGTATTATCTGATGTTTCGGAATAGCCTGCTTGATATCCAATAAATACGTTTCCTGATTTATTATGAAGTTGCAATTCTGGTCCATGACCTGCTTCATATCCAATCAATGTATTATACGACCCCTCTTCGTTATAGTAATTTGCATTATTTCCAATACAAACATTTTTCTCTCCTATTGTGTTACTGTGAGATGCAAATATACCTACAGCAGTATTATAATTACCAGAAATGTTAAAAAATAGAGATCCCATCCCAATAGCATTATTGCCGGACCCCGTGGTGTTGCTGTTTAGAGATCCCAATCCAATGGCAGTATTTGAGCCTCCAGATGTATTACTATACAAAGCTTCATGGCCAAATACCGTATTGGCAGAACCTAATATGTTAGAATACATCGCTCTGTATCCAACTACTGAATTTTGATATCCTGAAGTGTTTGATTTAAGAACATCAATCCCTATACCAACATTTTTGTTATCTGTTCCGTCATCAACAGCACCTGCATTTGAGCCAAGAAAAACACTGTTACCACCTGTTTTACCATCACTTAGGTCGTTAATGCTAATGCCTGAAACAGAGCCCGTAACATCTAAGTCACCATTTATCCGAACTAGTCTATTATCAAACTCTCCATAAATTAAAGGAGATGAAGATGTAGAACTTTCAATATATAGCTTGTTACTACCACTTTCATTGTAACCAGCCGCATAGCCTATAAAAATATTTTTTGTCCTACTGCTATATGAAGCTCCACCACCTGCTACATGCCCTATCATTGTATTAAATGAACCTGCTTGATTGTTACCATTTGCCCCATATCCCACGGATACATTTTTAACACCTGTTGTGTTAGCATATAATGCTCTATATCCAATAGCTGTATTTTGAAAGCCACTTGTATTATTTTTAAAAGCATCATCTCCAATTGCAACATTTAGATTTTCATTGCCATCATCAAGAGCCCCTGCACCAGAAC
>CAYWNI010000010.1:0-19919 GCA_964459525.1 uncultured Lentimicrobiaceae bacterium
ATAAATCAACTGTGGTTACGGATGTTTATGGGGAGGCAAGAATCATTTATACATCACCAACGGGTGAGGCCTTGCAACAAACCAACGAACTCATTAATAACACTACGGTTAATGTAGTTTGTGAGGAATATAATGCTAGAGAATTAGCTTACATCTCTTTTGCTTCTGATAAGGGTAAAGTAAAAGTTGATCCCCCAATTAGCGGTATAATATCCAATGAAGGAATAGTGCCTCCTGATAGCCGATTCCCGGCTTTAATTACTGTAAATCTGGAAGATGACAGATTGCAACCAATGCCAAATGCTAAGGTTGAGGTTAAGATTAAGGGGAATATGCCAGTTGGTAAATTAAGAGGCAATGATGGGCAAGAGGGCATTAGTCTAAATCTTGTTTCTGACTCAAATGGTGATCTGGAATTTCAATATTTCTATGCCGCTGAAAACCATCCCGACAAACCTATTACTGAAGTTATAGAAATAAAAACCCCGGAAATGGCTATGCCACTTAGGGCTTATGTAAGCATTGGGTTAAGCTTGGTTTTTGATGTATTCGAAAATGCATATGAAGGCAAAGGAATGGTAAATGCAGGTGAGCAAATACCCATGCGTATTAAAATTAAAGATCGGTGGTATCCCGAAATTGATTTGGCTCCAATATTATCCTATTGGGGCGTAGGTGATCATAGAGCCGGAAATACAGACCTTGAGGTTAAGCTGGAAATAGAAAAAATAAGTACTGTTCCAAAGTACTTCACCGAACAGGTAAACCTTGAGAACTACCCGGAAGAACCCTTTATCCACAATATGACAGTTAGATCATTTAAGGATAAAAAAGTATATAATATGCTTTGGTTGCCAGGTTATTCATTGGAGAATTATAAGGGCTATCCAAGAATAGAACCAAAAACTGTTGGTAATCATTATTATGAAGCTCGTATTACAATGGTTGACAATGATGGTGAAGAGGTTTTCCCTTCCAAACATCCGGCAAGCAAAGCACTATTTAATCTTCAAACAGGAATGCCAGCTAATGAATTGCATATATTCTTCGTTAGTAATCCGTTTAAAAGAGATACCAGAGAAGCTAAACTTCTTGCAACGGCATTGGATGTAATGGGTTTTGGTGCAATACTATCAGTTACTGATGCACTATTTATGATAAATAACGGTGATACTGAAGGGCTGTACAATGCTTTATTTTCGGAAGTGAAAGGAGTAATTTTTGATAAGGTTGGAGATAAATCTGCATATAATCAGCTTACCGTTGATCTTTATTCAGGGATGGCGCTGGCAGAGAAAGTGGGACTTGAAATAATGAAAGATAAAACCGGTACAATATCACAAATCGAAGGATCAATATTCAAGAGTTTATATACTTCTTTTGATTGGAAAAAGGGACAAATTGTAATACTGACAGGTGATGGAAATCAAGTACTACTAGAAGTAATAGAAGAATCCGATAAAGAAAAAGAACTGAATATGGTGAAGTCTGTTTTTAATCTCGATGAGTCAACTCAGAAAAATAATGGAGGCGAAAACCCGGATAAACTATTGGCTGCAATGGAAAACAATAAAAATGTAATTCCGGCAACTCAAAACAAATATATCACAGATAAAAAGAGGAATACCACTTCGATAAAATCAGGTAATATTAGTGTTTATATTATCCCGTCGGATATGAAAGTAAAGGCAGAGAATGGTAGTTTGAAAAGGTATTAAACAGTCTTGAATTCCATTCAATAAATACAAAGTCGGTAATCGTTTTGGTTAATTCATAAACTTTGGATCTTATTTCAAAAAAACTGATAGCTTTCTGAACGGTCTTCGTTAAGTACTCAGATCAATTTTTTAACTTAAAAAGCGTAGCCTAACGAAATCCCAAATCTAAAACTGGGAAATCCCATATTTCCTGAAAAACGTTGACTACTCGATTCTTTCATTTCAAAATCTCCTTTGCCTCCAAAACGTTCGATAACGGAATTAACATAACCTTCCACATCTTTTTTTGCAGAGGCTGTAATGTCGCCATCAAACTCGTTAGTAAGTTTGAGGAAAGAATACCGTGGTCCAAAAAATAGAAAATCAACAGTAAACCGCTTTTTAATAACCAGTTGATATCCCAATTGAATGCCTACGCCCAATTCGCGCAGTTTTGCGTCAGAAGAAAAATAGGATGGTATGCTGTCGGGAAGCTGATGCACAAAACCGACATTTGATTTATACATGTTGTATCTAAAATAAACGCCGGCATAAAAACCTGCCGGCAAATCTTCTTCACAGCTCTTTAAATAATACCTGAATTCGGGGGTTATGCTATGTCCGGTGATGCTCCCATAAGTAGCAGTCAAATTATAATCGTTGGCCTCAAAAAGCTTATGGCTTTTCCCAGAGGTTTTGATTCCGAATCCAATAGAAGCGGTTATATTTGGATAGATTGCCCTTTCGTAATAAAGCGATACATTGTTGAACGCCATAGCCATGACATTAACTTTAGGTATGTTGTTGTATTGGTAGTTGGTTTGAAACAGTTTTAACTTTTCAGAGGAGTTTATATCTTCCGAATTTTGCGCTTCGACAGTGGAGAAAATGAAAGAAAAGAGTGCAATTATCAGGCAAATTTTGGGGGAGCTGTTTTTCATGGCATTGCTTTTTCAAGACAAAGATATACAATAACCAGTCGAAACATCAAGTTTTTCCCCTTTCAGAATCATTATTATACGGTTGTAAACAATTACCACTATCGGTATATAGCCTCGGTTTTACTTTGGCCTGATTTAGATTTGAAACACGTGACAGCGTGAGATGTTTTCGATTACGAAGACAGATTTAATAAGAAATTATGGTAGGGGAACTCTTGATTCTTTGCCCGCTTGGATATCATAATAGGCTTGATATGAACACCTTCCGGCTTCGTAGTTGTTGACCTGTTCCGATACTAAATCACCATTAATATTTGTTTCGGTCGTTTTTACCAAGTTACCATGATTGTCATATTCTCGTGATTCAATTAAATCGAGGACATATACATTATTCGCATAATTGTAGTTTTCAACCTTGATAATGTTCTCGTTTTCATAGAAATAGATTTTTTTATTGTATAATTGAATAGGGTAACCATAAAAGTCTCTGTATATAAATTCTTCGTACAGATTACCATTTTTATAGGTGAATTCACGTTTTACATTTTCTACAATATCTTGATCTGGGAATACTTTGTAAGCAAAAGAAGCCCGGATTAATCTATCAGATTCATAATAGTATATATTGGAATCGTATAATTCCGACGAATTACCTACAATATTATATCCGTTTATTTCTATAATATTATTTCCCTCATACGTATAAATATACTTTCTAATTGTAGTGCTTTCAGGCAGAGTATATTGGTATTCTGTTGATACGAAACCATTGCTATACTTAAGTACTTTTGTTAATGCGTATTTCCAGTTATTGTCTTCAAACTGGTAAACGGTTTCAATTATCGAGTCACTACTGTACACAGATTCAATCTTGTAAAGAATATCAAATGAAGTGCTAATTATATGGTCGCCTTCATAAGTTAAACTAGTTACATAACCATGATCGGAAATATTAAAGTTTGTGTATACCGAGCTTAATAGACGAAATGATTCGGGCGATGTTTCATCTTTATTACATGAACTGAAGCCTAATACAAGAAAGAGAAACACTACTGATTTCAAATTCATTTTTTTCATAAAAATGGAAATTAAAATTTATTTTGGATTCTATTTTAAGGTTTTCTGTGAAAAATTTAGTTGTTCATTTTTAATTCCCCCTATCGATTCGCTACCCGTCAACCCATTATCTCTTTCTGCTACAGCCCGATTGCCTTTTTGCAGGATCAAACGCGGTGTTTGCAGTTTTTCTATGGAATACATCGAGGTGTTATCATGGTATTCAGATGTTTGATCAATAGCTACCAAAATTAGGTATTTATTCTATTTTCAAAACATCTTTATGGTTTTTTTTTTCGAGTTTGCATGTTTACAATTGGAGTCAAAGGTCTTTAGTCTCATTGCAAACCGCTTGGTTTTTTTGATTTTTTGTGTGTAGGTTTGCAATTCCCAAAGTTTTTAAATTTGCGCTTTAAAATAATTCCCGTTATGACGGATGCAGAAATTACCATCATTGGAGCTGGTGTTGTTGGGCTGGCCATTGCCGAACGCTTGTCGCGAAAGCACAAACAGGTTTTTGTTGTTGAAAAACACAACACCTTCGGACAAGAAACCAGTAGCCGCAACAGCGAGGTAATTCATGCCGGAATTTACTACGCAAAAGATAGCCTGAGGGCCACGCTTTGTGTAGCCGGAAAACAGCTTTTATATGATTTTTGCGATCGGCATGAGCTGCCCTATAAAAAATGCGGAAAGCTGGTTGTGGCCACCTGCGATGAAGAAATTCCAGCCCTTGAACAGGTTGAAAAAAAAGCCCTCGAAAACGGAGTTACTGACCTCGTGTGGATGAACCAGCAGGAAATAAATGAAATGGAACCCCATATTTTTGCCGTTAAAGCACTTTTTTCGCCATCCACCGGTGTGATAGATTCGTACTGGTATTTAAAACAACTCGAATCGAATGCCATACGCCAAGGAGTTCAGTTTTCGTATGGCTCACCGGTAATTGGCATTTCAAAAGTGGATGAAGGCTATAAGCTCGATTTGATGGAATCATCAGGTGCGGTTTTTTCGTTTACCACCAAATACTTGGTTAATGCCGCCGGACTTGAAGCTTTTACCATGGCATCTATGATTGGAGTGAACGACCACGACCTGAAAATCAATTTTTGCAAGGGTGAATATTTTCGTGTTTTACCACCCAAACACAAGCTGGTCAGTCATTTGGTTTACCCTGTTCCCTCGAAGGATGCGTTAGGAATACACGTTACCATCGACATGGGAGGCGGTGTAAAACTAGGGCCGGATGTGCAATATCTCGCTAAAAACGAATATGATTATACGCTCAACTCAAATAAACTTGATGTTTTTTATACGTCTACGAAACGGTTTTTACCCTTTTTAAATGAAGACGATTTGGTGCCTGAGATGGCCGGAATAAGGGCAAAAACCCAAACCAAGGAAGGCCCGCCACGCGATTTTTATATTCAGGAAGAAAGTCAGCGGGGTTTGCCAAACCTTGTAAACCTTATCGGAATAGAATCTCCCGGATTAACCGCTTCGCTGGCCATTGGCCAATATGTCGAAAAACTGCTCAAATTAGACTATTGATAATCTCGCATCCCGCTTTCAATTTGTACATGCCGCCAAACATTAAACAGGTCTTCACATTCAGGAGCTTCCGTGCTTTCACCCACAAAAATTTTGATTAATTCCGGAAAGTCTTCCTGAGGAATTTCAATCGTCTTTAAAGCGGCTTTACGTGTAATTTTATAATGGTTGTCACCAAATGTGAGGTCATAGCCCAAACCGAAAACCAGCTCCAGCATTATACCTGAAAATCGTATCAACACGGAGGTAAAACGATCGCTTTCGCGAAGAAAGCTTTCACGTGTAATGGATTCACTTTCTTCGTTTACCACACCAGAAATCTCTCCAAGATAGCCAGCTTCTGTAATCCAAACCTGGTTGTCGGCGAGCATGTGTGCCAGTTTTTTTCGGTATCCCGATTTTTGAAACCTGTTTTTATACTGAAAACCACAATAATTCACTCCCAGCGGAATTTTGTGTTGATCGACGTGTTGAATAATTTCCAACGCGCTTAACTCAGATTGAGCAACAACCGGAGCTTCTCCATGTAAGTAGGTGTAGTTGTGTTTTTCGAGTTTGGATACGTTGTGGCTGGTAAGCCTCATCTGATGTAGGTTTAAATTTGTTACGCCGCATTTTATCAGCTCTGGAAGCAAGCTTTTTATGCGTTCTGTTTTTTCGGGCACAGCTGGAATTTCAACCGTTATATGCGGAATTTTCCCTTGAGCAAACTGTATGGTGTCGAATTTGTAGTCTGTTGCTCCGATGTCAAATCGTATTTCATCAATGCCCATTTCTGAAAGGATTTCTGCCTTTTCTTTCGTGAGCAATTTCCCGTTGGTATACATCCAAATGTAAATATCGGGTGCGCAATTTTGTCGAATTGTGCGCACATATTCTACCAGTCTGTCGAAAAACAACAAAGGTTCGCCGCCGCTAAAACTAACACCTTTAAACTTCATTTTATTGATGTAATCGGCGTAGTCGCCGGCTTTCTCAAAGTTAAATTGTTGTGTTGTAGGTAAATGATCTGCCTGCTGCGTTGTAGGACAATAAAAACAATTGGCATTGCACAAGCCAGTTATAAATAAACACGACCATTCCCCTTCGCCACAAAGCTGGCAACCTCTTGAAATAGAGTTGATATAGGGCTTTGTTTTTTTGAACGCCCATTGCACCTCTTCGGTAAAACTTGCTAGTGTTTCGTTTCGTTGCGTCTCTAAATCAATGGCTTGATAGGGATTCATCCAACGCAGACCGGGATATTGTTTAAACGACTGATGGTTTTTGTTGATCAGCTCGTTCAGGTAAACTGAAAATGACATTAAAAGAAGTTGAAAAAGAATAAAAAACAGGTGAATAAGTCAGGGGATGACTTTTACAGTTCTGAAAAAATAACCAAGCATATCAGGCATTTAACTACTGCCGACATGAATTTTATGTCTTTATACGAATTCATTTATGAAAAATTTATCGGGCCAAAGGTAAATAATCTTTGTCCGCTAAAACCAACGAAGTAAATTTGTCGTTCAGCTTTAAGCATCGTAACTAAGCCAAACTTGGCTTGTCTATTTTTGTAATTTTGCCCACTAAAATACTTCAGCATGGCGTACGATTTTAAAAGGATTGAAAATAAATGGCAAAAATATTGGCGTGATAACGGCGTATTCAAAGCAGAGATTGACCACGACAAGCCCAAATTTTATGTGCTCGACATGTTTCCCTACCCTTCAGGTGCCGGACTTCATGTAGGTCATCCGCTGGGTTATATCGCTTCGGATATTTACTCACGTTACAAAAGGCATATGGGCTTTAACGTGTTGCATCCAATGGGTTACGATGCCTATGGGTTGCCAGCCGAGCAGTATGCCATCCAAACAGGTACCCATCCTGAAATAACCACCGCGAAAAATATTCTGCGTTATCGCGAGCAACTCGATAAAATTGGCTTTTCATTCGATTGGAGTCGCGAGGTAAGAACCTCTGATCCTGATTATTATAAATGGACACAATGGACTTTTATTCGATTGTTTCATGCTTGGTACAACAAAAAAAGCGATAAAGCAGAGGATGTCAGCACTTTGATTGCTCATTTTGAAAAACAAGGCAATACCGCAATAGAAGCCGCCAATTCTTTTGATGGTGAATTTACTTCCGATTATTGGAATCAGACTTCCGAAAAAGAGCAACAACAAATTTTGATGCACTACCGACTGGCTTATTTGTCGGAAACTATGGTTAACTGGTGTCCGGCTTTAGGAACGGTTTTGGCCAACGACGAGGTAAAAGAAGGCCTTTCGGAGCGTGGTGGCTATCCTGTTGAAAAGAAATTGATGTTGCAGTGGTCGTTACGCATAACGGCTTTTGCCCAAAGGCTGCTCGATGGACTTGAAAAAGTAGATTGGTCGGATCCGATAAAAGAAATGCAACGCAACTGGATTGGAAGAAGCGAAGGTGCTGCCGTTGATTTTCAGGTAGCTGATGGCGATAAAAACCAGACCGTTATTCGCGTTTTTACCACCCGTCCTGATACCCTTTTTGGCGCATCGTTTATGGTGCTAGCACCTGAGCACGAGCTTGTAAACGAAATAACAACCCCCGACCAAAAAGAAGCTGTGGAAGCTTATGTTGTTCGTGCTAAAAACAGGTCAGAAAGGGAACGTATGACCGAAGTAAAAAACGTTACAGGTGAATTTACGGGTGCTTATGGATTGAATCCGTTTACAGGCGAGAAAATTCCGATATGGATTGCCGACTATGTGCTTGCGGGCTATGGCACGGGAGCCATCATGGCTGTTCCGGGTCACGATTCACGCGATTTTGCCTTTGCGCGTCACTTTAAACTGCCCATCGTGCAGGTGGTGGTAGGCCAAGGCGAAACACCTTCCGACCCTCAAACCTGGGACGATTCCATCGACAGCAAGGAAGGAATAATGATTAACTCAGGATTTATTAATGGTTTGCCTGTAAAAGAGGCTATCCTTACAACCATTGCCAAAATTGAGGAAATGGGAATTGGTTATGGCACTATAAACTACCGTTTGCGCGATGCCATTTTTAGCCGCCAGCGATACTGGGGCGAGCCTTTCCCGGTTTATTACAAAGACGGTATGCCTTACACGCTGAGCGAGGATGAATTGCCGCTTGAGCTGCCAAAAGTAGACAGCTATTTACCCACCGAGCAAGGCGATCCACCATTGGCTGGTCTTTCCGATTGGAAAACAAAAGATGGTTATCCGCTCGAAACCAATACCATGCCTGGTTTCGCCGGATCTAGCGGATACTATTTGCGTTACATGGATCCTCACAATCAACAGGCCTATTTTTCGGCTGAGGCCAATCAATATTGGCGTAATGTAGATTTATACTTGGGTGGTGACGAACATGCTGCAGGGCATTTGATTTACAGCCGTTTCTGGAATAAATTCCTGTTCGACATTGGTCTGGTTTGTGAAGAAGAGCCGTTTAAAAAACTTATAAATCAAGGAAAAATACAGGGACGCAGCAGTTTTGTATACCGTATTCAGGGGTCAAATACCTTTGTGTCACATCATTTAAAAAACAATTACGACACACAGCGGTTGCACGTTGATATTGATATTGTTAGCAACGATGTGCTCGATACTGATGCGTTTAAAAACTGGCGCGAAGAGTTTAAAAATGCCGAGTTTATACTTGAAGACGGAAAATATATCTGTGGTTGGGAAGTGGAAAAAATGTCGAAATCAAAACACAATGTCCAAAACCCGGATGCGCTTATCGAAAAATATGGCGCTGACACATTGCGCTTGTATGAAATGTTTTTAGGCCCGCTGGAGCAGGACAAACCTTGGGACACCAATGGCATTGAAGGCGTTTTTAGGTTCTTTAAAAAACTGTGGCGGCTTTATTTCGACGACAACGATCAACTGATTATAGTGGATGAAAAAGCAACAAAGGATGAACTAAAAGTACTTCACAAAACCATTAAAAAAATCCGCGACGACATTGAACGATTTTCGTTTAACACAGGTGTTAGTGCGTTTATGATTTGCGTTAACGAACTTGCTGATTTAAAATGTTATAAAAGGGAAATACTCGAACCTTTGGTGCTTTTGTTGGAGCCTTATGCGCCACATGTAGCCGAAGAGCTGTGGCAATCGCTGGGACATAGCGGTAGCGTGAGTTCTGTTAGTTTTCCGGAATTTGAGGCGCAGTATTTAACAGAATCGTCGTTCCAATATCCTGTTTCATTTAATGGTAAAATGCGCTTTAAAATGGAACTTCCCGTCGATTTATCAGTGGGCGATATTGAGGAGGCTGTTTTAAACGCTGACGAAACTAAAAAGTGGCTCGATGGGAAATCCGTTCGCAAAATTATTGTAGTGCCTAAACGCATTATTAACATTGTTATGTAATTTTTGGATTTCCGCTATTTGGAGTACCACACTTTTATTTAGGTTTGTGCTATGAAAAATGTGGCTTTCATTTGGCTTGGAATATTGTGGTTGCTGACTGTTTTACCAGTTATGGGTCAGGAAACGGTTGTTAACAATGCTTTTAAGACGGGTGAGCGACTTGAATACCGCGTGTATTATCATTCAGGTGTTGGTAATTTAACGGCAGGAGAGGCTATTCTCACAGTTAAAGACTGGAGTGAAAAATACACCACCGACGAAAAAACGGTTTATCATTTTACCGGAGAGGGGAACTCTTTGGGGCTTTTCAATTTCTTTTTTAAAGTGCGCGACAAGTTTCAGTCGTTTGCGGATAAGCAAACCCTGCTTCCGTATGTTTTTTTGCGCGAAACCCGTGAGGGTAAATTTGAAATGGATGATAAAGTAACTTTTAACCGTGAAAAAGGCGAGTCAGTTAGTTTGTCCGAAACAAAGCAGATTCCTGATAATGTGCACGATATTATTTCTGCACTTTACTACATGCGCACTTTGTCGGTTAGCGATTTTGACGCTGACAGCATGTTTCAGATTAATTTTTTTCTGGATGATTCGGTCTACACGTCTGCTGTAAAATACATGGGAACAGGACATCTGAAAACAAAATGGGGTAAAATCAGGTGTTTAAAATTTGCGCCAATGATGGCTACTGGTGAGGTTTTTGCCGAAAAGTACCCCATGTTTGTTTGGGTAAGCGACGATGAAAATCATGTACCCATCATGGGTGAATCTGAAGTGGTTGTCGGTTCTGTTAAAATGGAATTGATTCACTATTCGGGTTTGGCAACACCACTTGATTTTTCACAGAAATAGCACATGAAGTTTTAGGTAAAAGTCCGACATGAATTATAAGGGTTTTTTTACGAGCACTAGTTAGGCACTATCTTTGTTTATTCAGCATCAATCAGAAATCAGAAACCATGAAAATACTAGCTCATTTAATTGTTGCTTTTTTATTGTTGTCGGCAACGCTGCAGGCCCAGCAACCTACCGATTTCAATCAACTTTGGAACGAAATCGACTTACTCAAAAAGCAAGGCCTTCCACAAAGTGCCATAAAACTTACCGACAAAGTGTATGCAATGGCAAAGCAGGAAGGCAACGAAGCGCAGCAAATAAAGGCATTGATTTATAAGATTAGTCTTCAAGGCGATTTTCAGGAAGAACACATGCTAACTGCTCTTCAAGAACTTAAAACCGAAATAAAACAAGCACAAACTCCCGGGAAAGAAATATTGAATTCGCTGCTGGCACAACTGCTTCAGCATTATTACACTCAAAACAGGTGGCAAATTTTGCAACGAACGCCAATTGCAGGTAATCCTCCGGCCGACATTCAAACCTGGGATGCCATGCAATTTGAACAATCCATACAAAAGCATTATCAACTGTCGTTGCAAAATCAGCAACAGCTCGAAGCCGTTTCATTGTCTGATTTCAACGATATACTTAGTGACTACAACACCAAAGCATGGCCCACCCTCTACGATTTGCTTGCCAACCGAGCGCTACGCTATTTTAGCGAATCTCCGGTGGCCTTTAGCCAGATTTCAGAACCCCGATTTCTTCAGAGCACTCCTCTGTTTGCGCCTGTAAATGAGTTTATCGGCTTGCCAATTGACGCCAAGAGTTATGGCGAAAACCAAGCTAAAGTGTTGGTGTTATTCCAGCGTCTGCTTGCGTTTCACGCCAAATCGGATGATAAAGAAGCTTTGGTTGACCTCGATTTGAGGCGCCTTGCCTATGTTTATGAGCACTCAGTTCAAAGTGAAGTTATCGACAGTAAATACAAACAGTCGCTTGCTGAAATTATTCAAAACAATGCCCAATCGCCATCCCTCAACAAGGTTTATTATACACTTGCCTTATTTTATTATCAATCAGATTATGAAACGGATACAAGTAAAAAATTAAATCTTGTAAAAGCGGTTGAAATAAGTAATAGAGCCATTAATCTCTATCCCGACTCCACCCAAAGTGCGCCTTTCAAAGCCCTGTTATCGGGCATTCAGCAAACGCTGTTTACCTTCACCACCGAGGAAGTTCTCTTGCCCGATCAGCCCGTTTTGGCCACTTTAAAGTATAAAAACACCTCGAAATTGTATTTTAGGGTTGTGCGCCAGCATGCCAACGATTTTCTCCTCAACCAAAGGCACAACCATGAATCGCTAAAAAAGCTGACTGAAAAAACAGGGGTTATTACTTTTTCGCAGGAGCTTCCTGACAATCAAGATTACCAGTTTAATGATGTCCTTATGGATATACCGGCTTTAAAAACAGGCCTTTATATGCTCTTTATCTCCGATCAACCTGATTTTGGTGATGAAGCAACCGTTGTGTATCATCAGTTTCAGGTTTCGTCATTGAGTTATCTATCGAAAGATAACAATGCATCTGGTATAAATGAACTTTTTGTATTGGATCGTGAGTCAGGAAAGCCCATTGCAGGTGCTGATATCCAGGTGTATCAAAATCGTTACAACAACAAACAGAGGAGTTACGAATTTGTTCATGTGGGGCAGTTGTTGGCAAATAAAGAAGGCTATACGGCTGTTTCTGCCTTTAAAAACGAAAACTATGGCAACTACTCCTTCGTCATTTCTAAAAATGGTGACACCTTGTTCAGCGATCAGTATCTCAGGTTTTACAAGGTTGAAAAATATGCTGAACCCAGCATAAAAACCTATTTGTTCACCGATCGTGCCATTTACCGGCCAGGGCAAACAATTTTTTATAAAGGAATTGCGGTATCGTGTGCCGATAACAATTGCAAACTGGTAACAAACCAGTCTGATTTGTTGCAGGTTTATAGTCCCAACGGCAAAAAAATCCTTGAATTTCCTGTTGTTACAGATATGAATGGTTCATTTCAGGGCTCATTTACTGTGCCTTCCGATCAGTTAAACGGTCAGATGAATCTTAGGGTAAAATCTGGAAACGCCAGCTTTTTGGTGGAAGAATACAAACGCCCCAATTTTTTCGTTAAGTTTCAACCTGATTCCGGCCAGTATCGTTTACTCGATAGCATTCCGGTAAGCGCAAAAGTGGAGAATTATGCCGGAAATCCTGTTACCAACGCCTCTGTTTCCTACCGGGTAACCCGTACTAGCTTTAGCCCCATACCCTACCGAAACCGGGTATGGTTTCCGCCTTATCAATCGGTTGATTATCCGATAGCTTACGGCCAAACAGTTACAAATAGCGCAGGTGTATTTTGTGTAAAATTTGAAGCTGCTGCCGATGTTCCTGTCAATAACGACCAGTATCAGTTTTATCATTATACTGTCAATGTTCAGGTTACCGATATTACCGGTGAAGTTCACGCCTATTCACATGCTGTAAAAATAGGTTCTGTTTCTGTTTTATTGAATATTTCTGCGCCGCAACAAATTAATTTGGATAGTCCTGATGGATTCCGTATTTCGGCCAACAACCTGTCTGATGTTGGTTTGAAAATGCCTGTAAAACTGATGTTTTACCAACTAAAAACGCCTGATAAATTACTGTTTAGTAATCCTTTCTCTGATGTTGATAAATCGCTAATGAGCGAACAGGTTTTTCATGAAAAATTTCCAAACACAGACTGGAAGGGTGAGAACAATCCTGAAAATTGGGCAAAAACAGAAATGCTCAGTCAGCAATATCAAATTGATGGATACCAGCTTATTGTCGTTGAAGAGCTCAAATCATGGTCATCTGGCGAATATGTTGTGGTGGCAGAAGGACTTGATGATCATGGAGAAAAAGTAAGTTTCGAGCATTATTTTTCGCTTTATTCTGACAAAAAAAACAGCTTGCCCGCGCAAACACCATTTTGGGTTGCCAATCCTGCGAGAACGATTGAGCCTGGCCAAAACCTGATGTTTTCATTGGGATCATCCGATAAAAAAGCAAAAATATTAGTTGAAGTAACGCGTGGCGATGAGGTTATACTAAGTGAGTGGATAAATTCGGCAGGCAAAATAAAAATGATCGAAATTCCTGTTTTAGAAGCATATCGGGGAGGGTTTCAAGTTACTGCCACCATGGTGTTGAACAATCATTTGTTTTCGCAAACCTATTTTGTTCATGTACCCTTTACCAATAAAAAACTCGACATTACCCTAGAAACCCGACGTGATTTCCTTACGCCAGGCGAAAAGGAAACCTGGAGCATTCGTGTGAGCGATGCAAATGGAAATCCATTAGCGGCCAATTTAGTGGCGGGGATGTACGATGCTTCACTGGATCAGTTTGCCACCAATAGCTGGAATATGTCGCTTTATAAGCCCGCCAAACATGCTGCTGGGTGGGTTGGGGTTCTGTTTCATGCGGAATATTCTAGTCCTTTACAGGTGCAAAAAACACTTCCCTTTACCGGTTACTATAGCATCTACCCCGATTTGAACTGGTTTGGCTATTTACACAGTGGCCACGGGCTTTTGTATGAAAAATCTGCCGCAGGAAGAAGTGAGGTATTGGGTTTAGCTGAAAATGTTGAAACCCTCGATTATGAAGTGGTACCTGTTGCAGAACAAGTTTCGTCACCAGAAAAAGAGCCCGAAAACATCGAAATACCCTTACGGGAAAACTTTTCAGAAACAGCTTTCTTTTATCCTGATTTGTTTACCGACAACGAAGGCCGGGCTATTTTTAGTTTCGACACGCCCGATGCGTTAACAACATGGAAACTTATGATGTTGGCCTACACCGATGACCTGAAAACGGGAGCCGATATACAGGAATTTAAAGCCAAAAAATCGCTGATGGTCATGCCTAATGTACCCCGTTTTGTGCGTCAGGGTGATTTGCTCGACTTCACCGCCAAGGTGGTAAACATGTCCGAAGAAGACAGCAAAATAACGGTGGAAATTGAATTTTTTGATCCGCTAACAGGAAATGTACTTGATTTGTCGGTACAAAACCCAGAATCAACTTCTGTTCTATCTATTTTAAAAGGACAAAGTGCTGCATTTTCAAGTCAAATACAGATTCCTTTCGACCTTTTGATGCTTGGCATTCGCACTACCGCCACTGACGGAGTACACAGCGATGGCGAGGAGCATGTAATACCGGTGCTTACCAACCGTGTACTCGTAACCGAAACCATGCCCATGAATGTAAAGGCTTTTCAGGACAAAACATTCGAGTTTACCAACCTGATTAATACCGGACGAATGATGCGCCAAACTTCAGCACAAAATTTACGGTTTACCGTTGAGTTTACTTCCAATCCGGCTTGGTATGCCATTCAGGCGCTGCCTTCGATGAGTGAGCCGATTAGCAACAGTACTTTGTCGGTATTTAATCGCTACCAAGCCAACGCTTTGTCGGCATTTATTCTGAATAGTAATCCGCTGATAAAGCAGGTTTTTGAGAGCTGGAAAAACCATTCACCAGATGCTTTTTTGTCAAATCTTCAAAAAAATGAAAAGCTAAAAAGTGCGCTTCTTCAGGCATCACCCTGGATTTTAGAAGCTGAAAGCGAGGCCGACCAAAAACAACGTATTGCCCTGCTTTTCAACCTAAATCAGTTGTCGCACGACAAGGAAAAAACGATGGAGAAACTGGCGGCTACGCAACTTCAAAGTGGCGCTTGGCCTTGGTTTAATGGCATGCGCGACGACCGTTATACTACCCAGTCAATTTTGCTCGGACTGGCAAAACTTGATCACAAGGGCGTGCTTACCCTTTCAGCCGACCGGGCTCGGTTGGCGATGGTTGAAAAGGCACTGAGATGGCTTGATGCCGAAGTAGAAGCCGATTACAATGAGATAATAAAAAGGTATTCAAAGACTTCCGACAAAAATCATTTGTCGGCAACCAATATTCAGTACCTGTACACCCGCTCATTGCTAATGGAGTTGTTTCCTATGCCGTCCTCCTCAAAAAAGGCTATCGACTATTTCGTAGGCCAGGCCCGAAAATATTGGCTTGTTCAGAACAACTATTTACAAGCCATGCTGGCACTTGCCCTGCCCGAATTTGGTTACCGAAATGATTCGGAAGCCATTTTGCGCTCATTAACCGAACGGGCTTTGTTAAGCGATGAGTTAGGCATGTACTGGAGGCAGGACAAGGGATGGAACTGGTATGAAGCACCCGTTGAAACACAATCGATGCTCATAGAAGCTTTTAGTCAATTGCAGAAAAACATAAGTATTGTTGATCAGATGAAGGTTTGGTTGCTCAAACAAAAGCAAACCAGCAAGTGGGCTACTTCAGCGGCTACCGCTGAAGCTGTTTATGCCTTATTGATGACAGGAGGAAATTTGCTGGAAGAGAACAAGCTTGTCGATTTGACTGTTGGAGGTGTTTCGCTGAACGACAACCCGACGACCAGCACTTCATTGGAAGCGGGTACGGGATATTTTAGTCGTTCGTGGGCACAAACAGAAATTAGACCTGAAATGGGTGAAATAGCGGTTAAAAATCCCAATAACCACATTGCTTGGGGGGCAGCTTATTGGCAATATTTTGAAAACATGGACAAGGTGATTGCCAAACAAACAACGCTTTCTGTAGAAAAGAAATTGTTTGTGGAAACGGCTACCGATACCGGGCGGGTACTTGTGCCTACACCAAAACCCCAAGTGGTAAAATTAGGGGATAAACTGGTGGTGAGGTTGGTTGTTACAACAGATCGTGATTTGGAATTTGTTCATCTCTCTGATACACGAGTTACTGGTTTTGAGCCAGTTTCAAACTTGAGTGGTTATACATGGTCGGGCGGATTGGGGTTTTATCGTCAGGTAACTGACACAGGAACTGACTTTTTTATCCGGTATATGCCAAAAGGAACTTTTGTGCTGGAGTATGAGTTATTTGTAACACAACGAGGAACTTTTATTGATGGTATCGCCACCATACAAAGCATGTATGCTCCTGAATTTGCAGCCCATTCATTTGGTAGCAAGGTAAAGGCGGAATAGTTGAGGATGTGATACCGACGATCTCTTGTTCGTTTGATTACAGAGGAGAATGTTTCTGAAGTAATTCAAACATTACATCTGCACCAAGTTTGGAACGGATCGGTCGGCAGGTACAATTTTGTAGAGCTTGTCGCCACGCCGCACCAATTCGTTTACCGGAATTGAACACAGATCGCCTTTGGCTACTTTTTCAACTGAAGTATATTCGAGGCGTAATTCGCGGACATTGTCCTCGTAAACACCGGTAGTTGGCCCAATAATCATTATGTCTTCTCCGACTGAAAGTTGATGCGATTCAATTTTAATTTCGGCCACGCCAATTTTGCTAAAGTAGTTTGTAACTAGACCGATATACATTTTGCGTGTGGTGGCCTGATTGCCGTAATTCTCTGTCCATTCGCCTGTTTTTTTTCCCATGTAATAGCCATCCCAGAAACCCCGGTTGTAGACTCCTGCCAGTTCTGCGTTCCATCTGTTGATATTTACCTGATTATAACTACCATTAAAATAGGCGTCAACAGCTTGCCGATAGACACGCGCAACAGTTTTTACATATTCTGGAGACCTGCCCCTTCCTTCGAGTTTTAGCACCCTGACTCCGGCATCTAGAATTTGATCTAAAAAAGCTACTGTTTTCAAGTCTTTTGGCGACATAATGTATTCGTTGTCGATTTCAAGTTCTAGATCGTTGTCTTTGTCTTTAACAGTGTATTTTCTCCGGCAGGGCTGCAGGCATGCGCCTCTGTTGGCTGAAGAGTTTAGGTTGTCAAGACTTAGGTAACATTTTCCGCTTACAGCCATGCACAAGGCGCCGTGGGCAAAAATTTCAATTTGAACCAACTCTCCCGAAGGCCCTGTAATTTTTTTCTCGCTGATGGACTGTGTTATCGCTTTTACCTGTTCTACCCGAAGCTCACGTGCCGTAACCATAACGTCGGCAAACTGTGCATAGTAGGCTACTGCTTCAATGTTTGTAATATTGGCCTGTGTGCTCATATGTATTTCTATACCAGCACGATGTGCGTATTGTATTACCGATTGATCGGATGCGATAATGGCTGTAATACCATGTTTTTTTGCCGCATCTACCAGCTGTTTCATCTGGTCGAGTTCATGGTCGAAAATTACCGTGTTCAGCGTCAGGTAGGTTTTGATGTTGGCTTTTTTACTTATTTCGGTAATTTCAGCCAGATCGTCCAAAGTAAAGTTTTGTGAAGATTGGGAGCGCATATTTAGGTTGCCGATGCCAAAATATACAGAATTGGCGCCACCCTGAATAGCAGCTTGTAGCGAGGCATGGGAGCCCACAGGAGCCATAATCTCAATGTCGGATGCAGTCATTTTAAGTCAGTTTTGGGATGCAAAAGTACAATTTTTAATTCCAGATTTCCGCAGCGATACTAACCATGCCTTTTGTCGCATGCTTGTTATGAAAATATTACTTTTTGCCAACACCTGTTTTTACCCCGACTTTTGAATATTTTTGCTGAAAATTACAGAAAGATGAAAAAATTGACTTCCTTTTGGCTCATGGTTGCTTTTGCTTTGCTTACTTTAAACTCTTGCGAGGAAAAAGCACAGCAACCCCAAATAAAATATGCTTTTTTGTTTATTGGCGATGGTATGGGCCTTGCACAGGTTAATACGGCAGAGGCTTTTCTTGCTGCCAAAGAAAACAAACCCGGCTTCGAGCGTTTGTCATTTTCAAAATTCCCTGTTTTGGGTAGGGCAAGCACCTATGCCAACAACCGATTTATAACTTGTTCAGCGGCTGCTGGCACAGCGTTGGCAACTGGTCATAAAACCAATATCAACCGCATTTCGATGAATCCAGAAGGTACGGAGTTGTTCGAAACCATTGCCGAAAAGGCGAATAAAAATGGCTTTAAAACGGGTATAATTACAAGTGTGTCAATCGATCACGCCACGCCAGCCGTGTTTTATGCGCACCAGAAAAGTAGAAGTCAGTATTTCGAAATTGGCTTGGATTTGGCGACTAGCAACATTGACTTTTTTGGCGGCGGCGGCTTAAAAAAGCCTGTTGGTGTTGTGGATGGCGACACCATAAATACACTTGAGATAGCCATGCAAAACGGATTTACGGTGGCAAACACCCTTGAATCGATTGATGCGCTTGCACCCGGTGTTGGAAAAGTGCTAGCGATAGCACCACGCCTAGCTGATGGCGCTTCATTGCCTTACACCATTGATGGCAACGCAGGAAATCCTTCGCTGGCCGATTTTACCCACAAAGCCATTGAATTACTAAGTGATGGAAAAGGGTTCTTTATTATGGTTGAAGGCGGTAAAATCGACTGGGCTTGTCATGGTAACGATGCCGCAACAACATTACATGAAACCTTGGCTTTTGATGAAGCTGTGAAAGTGGCGCTTGAGTTTTATAAACAACATCCAACCGAAACGCTGATCGTGGTAACTGCCGACCACGAAACAGGAGGCTTGGCATTGGGAAACGAAACAATGAAGTACGAATCTGATATTTCTTTACTCTCCCATCAAAATATCTCGTCAGAAGCGTTTAACAGGCTTGTGAGCGATTTCCGTATTACCTTAACAAATAATAAAGCAAATGATTTTGAGCGTATGCTAGAGATGATCAGCGAAAAATTTGGCGTGGGCGATTCAACTCAAATTCCGTTGTCGGGACAAGAAAAGGAACAGCTTAAACAGGTATTTGAAAAAAGCATGTATGGTAATACTGACGACACCATTGATTTAACTTATGGCGAATATGAGCCTGTAACTGGTTTTCTCATTCAGCTGGTTAGTAAAAAAGCGGGCTTGGGTTGGACAACTTATGCGCATACAGGTATAAATGTTCCGATTTATGCCATTGGCTCGGGCTCGGAAGTTTTTGGCAGGTCTATCGACAACACCGATATTCCGCAAAACATTGAAAAACTAATGCAAATCGGTAAGTAGGTTTTTGTTTCTTAAACTACGTCAAGATATTTTTCGAAAAATTGGAAATTTTCAATTTAGAGCAAGCTTTTAAGCAGTTTAGGTGTGATTACTTGCTCCACTCTTGCTTTTAAACGTGGTATGCTTTCCCAGTTATTGGTATCAAAGTATAGTATAATCACGCCGGAGGTTGGCAAATTCTCGATGGGATGTGTTAGAAACTTGTTACTCAGGTAGGTTAGTGTGGGATTGTGCCCTACGATAAAAACAGTTTCAAACGCGTCAGGCATATCATAAAATTCGTTTACCAAATCGTTTGGCGAGGCCATGTAATAATTGGAGGAAGATTTTATTTTGTGGTTTGGATAGGCAAGACCCTTGGCCATGTATTGCGCCGTTTCGAGTGCCCGTTGTGCTGAGCTGCTGATA
>CAYWNI010000011.1:0-2303 GCA_964459525.1 uncultured Lentimicrobiaceae bacterium
ACTATGTGTTACAAACCAGTTTCGGATGGGAGCTATAGTTGCCAATGCTTTTTTCAGTTGGTAATCTTCAATTGTTACTTCGTATTCGTTTCGAATGTAATATGGTCTAAAAATAAATTTAGAAAGGTTCTAAATTTAAATGCGATCTATTTCGTTTAAGTGCAAATCATCAAGGCAAGTCCTTAAAATGAAACGTAACTTCGCGTTTTTGTGATACTTAGAAACTTTGAAAGTGTTTAGCTGATAACCAATACGATCAAAATAGTATCTGTAACTAATTATTCCGAAACGATAAAATTGTTTTAATATTGGCTTTTCAAATGATGGAATAGAAAAGCAATGACAGATATTTTATCGATGGTAGGCAAAGTGCTCACTTTAGTGGGGGCATTGGGCCTTTTTCTGTATGGAATGAAGCTGATGAGCGAAGCCCTTCAGCGGGTGGCCGGAAACAAGATGAGGCAGATACTGACTGCCATGACAAGCAGTCGCATCAAGGGTGTTTTTACTGGTTTGTTGGTTACCACTACAATCCAATCGTCGTCAGCCACCACCGTGATGATTGTGAGCTTTGTAAATGCCGGACTCATCAGCCTTATTGCCTCCATTGGGGTAATTATGGGGGCTAATATCGGAACAACTGTAACAGCTTGGGTTATTGCGTTGCTTGGCTTCAAGGTTAGCCTTAGTTTCTTGTCGTTACCTCTCATAGGATTAAGTTTTCCTTTATTCTTTTCCAAAAATAGCCTGCGTAAATCATGGGGTGAGTTTATCATTGGTTTTGCCATCCTCTTTATTGGTTTGCAGTTTCTTAAAGAGTCAGTTCCAGATATCAACAGTAATCCGGAAGCGCTTAATATACTGTCCTCATTTACTGATTTGGGTTTTATATCCGTGTTGATTTTTATTGTGGTGGGTACAATATTAACCATTGTTATTCAATCGTCAAGTGCCACCATGGCGCTAACTTTGGTGATGTGTTATAATGGCATACTTTCGTTTGAACTAGCTGCTGCCATGGTGCTTGGAGAAAATATAGGAACTACGATAACTGTAAACATAGCTGCGGTTGTGGCTAATGTTTCGGCCAGACGAACGGCTCGTGCACACATGATTTTTAATCTTTTTGGTGTTTTTTGGATGGTTCTTGTTTTTCGGTACTTTTTAATGGGCATCGACCTGATAATGCAGCAATACCACGGTGTTTCAATTTTAAGTACGAATCTGTCAAAGAGTGATTTCGAAAGCGTTCAAAATGAATATCCTGTGGCATTGGCTATTTTCCATACCAGTTTCAATGTGATCAATACGCTGCTTCTAATTGGTTTTGCACCTTTCATCGCCAAAATAGCAACCAAGTTAGTGCCCGATAGTGGCGAGGATGACGAGGAATTTCGACTGAAATACATTAATTCGGGATTTTTCTCAACCAGTGAGTTAGCTATTGTACAAGCCAGAAGAGAGATTTCAATTTTTGGAAAACGGATTGAAAAAATGTACGCTTACGCCCTCTTGTTGTTGGAAAACGATAAAGACAAGAAGTACTATAAATTGCTGTCGAAAATTGAAAAATACGAACAGATTACGGACAATCTTGAGCTGGAAATCGCAAATTACCTCACCAGGGTTTCTGGCGGGGAAATTAGTTACGAAAGTTCTAAAAAAATCAGAGCAATGCTTAAGATTATAGATGATATGGAAAGTGTTGGAGACGCTATATTTCAGCTTTCCAAGGTGATTGATAATCTAAAAAGCAACAAGGTCGGATTTAGTCCTGAACAAACGAAAAACACGCATAAGATGTTCGATTTGGTACGGCAGGCTTTTGTAGCTATGAATGCGAACCTCGACAAAGAATACGATCAGGTTAATATTCACAAAGCTTATGACACCGAAAAACGAATTAATGAAAAGCGCGATATACTGCGGTTGCAACATGTTGACGACCTGAAAGAAAAGAAATACAAACATAAGATCGGAACGGTTTATATTGATATGGTATCGATAAATGAAAGGATTGGCGACTACCTTATCAATGTAAGTGAAGCCATTAAGGAATATCAGGAAAACTAAACTATCGTTTTTGGATGGCTTTTGCAGGCAGATTTATACCCTAATCAGGTTAGTGAATTTGAGATGGAAAATATCCTTCATGGCCTAATCATGGTATTCTGCTATTCTTTTTTGCCCCCATTTCCTACGATTCCTGAAAGATGAATTTATTGGTTTTTTGCCGTAAATAGTTAAAAGCTAAGTTGTTCATATTTAGATATGACAAATGTCAGTATGGAATCATTATAAAT
>CAYWNI010000011.1:2313-19674 GCA_964459525.1 uncultured Lentimicrobiaceae bacterium
ATGTGAGTTATAATACAGGAACATATAATAGTTGGAATAATTCTATTTTATTTGCCTTCTAAAATTCATCAAAGTTTCAGATGCAGCACTTATGTATCCTTAAGGAGCTCTAGAATTAACTAAACTAAAATACGATAAATGAAATATCCCGCTAAACTTCTGTTCCCAGCACTTCTTGTTTTCTTTTTGTCCGTAATAATTTATTCTACAGGTTGCAGTACCATCGACGATGTTTTTGGTGGCGACGATGAGGAGGAAGCCATCCTTAACAGCACCAAATACGACATCGCTCCCTTTGAATCGGTGGAAATTACCTATGAAAATGTGATGCTCAATGCTTCTGAATACTATGGAAGAATTGGTGGATTGGATGTGCGCCTTTTCAAAATTGATGAAAAATTGGTGTTTATGGCTCCTGTGTTGCCCGCAGGCGAAACTTATTTGGAATTCGACATAAATGATTTGTCATATCAGTTGGCATTCAATATGTTGCCTGTGCCACAAGTAGCTAGCCCAGAGGAGTATGTGTCGACATTTATTCAAGAACAACAAAACCGTTCTGCCGCTAATGCCGCATTGATTGATGAATTGGTTGCTGAAGATCTAAAGCAAATGTATAACGAAGATATTCAACGCATCAACCGGTTGTTTGTCGATGTGGAAGAGGTTTTGCAATCGGCCACCGATGCTGATAAATTAGAAGCCGCTCAGTTTATAGCAGCCAACAAGGCAGATGTTGAGGCCTTAAATTTGGCTCTGGATGAATATGTGGACGCAGTTAAAAGCCTCACCCAATCCAAGAGCATCTACGACAGCGAAGCCGATTTTAATGCAGCATATGGGCGATTTGTTACTGCTCGTATCTTATTGATTTCGCAGGCTCGGAAAATCATTGTTTGGACTGCCGCCGGTGCGCTGGCGGGCTCCTGGTTTCCATTGATTGGAAATGGACTAGGTGCAGCCATGGGTGCGGGAATAGGTATCGGAAACTTCCTGATTGCCCTGGAGGCAGACAACATCGCCACCGATCAACTTACCGAGTTCGAATCCATAGTGGATGAACTGAATATCGATGGTAAAGCAGCCCTGATCTATACCAACAAACAAAAGAAAAATTTGTCCGTTTCGGGTAAGTACAACAACCTCAATGCCCAATACAGTTCCTCAGGCCTGAGCAATATCCAAAGTTTTGTTTCTTATCTCAGTGTGTTTAGGAGTCTTTTCGACCAAATCAATGAATATTTGCCGGAGCGCCTGCAAATTAAACCTAAAATCATCTCAGATTTAACATCTGTAAGCGCGGCCAACAAAGCCATTCATTCTAACTACCTGACCATTAGTAATATTTCAAATAGCAAAGTAGCTTTCTCCTATGAAGTGGTGGAGGGTGAACTCAAGGTTACTTTTTCTACTGACGAAACCACAGATCAGGATTTTACTTTTGATATTGATTACAATTTTAATGGGTTTAGTGAGCAAACCATGACCCAATCGGCGACTCTTTCGGTGGATGTTGATCCCCTGATCGGAGAATGGGAGGCTTATGAAATGGATGGCGTACCGGTTGGAGAATGGCAATACTATTATTTGAGTGAATGTTCTAATTTGATTGGTTGGGCTGGAGTGAGTGTAAAAGCCACTTTAACACTTGATGGTTCCAATATTATTTTTTATTACGATGGCATCGACAGGGAATATCAGTACACGGATCTTGATTTAACTAATTGCTCTTATAGCAGTGTAACAATCAACGAGCAGTCTGATGATGATTCCTATACAAGTACTTATACGGTTCAGGGAAATATGCTAATGGTTCAAACAGAGGATGGTCTCTTTCCGATGACCTATTCGTTTGTTGATGGTAATACCTTGATTGTCAATGCTGATGGAGAGATAAATAAATACCACAGAAAATAAGATATTATTAACTAGCCTAAAATGAAGAAATTAATTTTCATCTGATTATCCTTCTTAATAATTGATATGTCGCTTTCTTTCCAATCCAGAGAAAATAAAAAGTAAATACTGATATCGTCCATTAATATTTTGGGTCAGGTTTATCAAAAAAATAGTAAATGAAATTCTTAAAAAATATTTTACCGATAGTTTTCCTGTTCGTCATGCTATCCGTCACCAATTCGGGCTGCGATACGTTGTTTGAAGAGGATGAAGATCCCACCCAATCACTGAGTCTTTATCAGGATAAATCCGAAGTTTCTCCTTTTGAACAGGTCACCATTACAGCCATCGACTACAATTTTTATCAGGAGCGTTATTCGTCTGCCATAGGTGGTAAGGAAATAGTGCTTACCCGAACAACTTCCACTCAACTGGTTTTTACAATGCCCTTTGTTTCGGGTAGTCAGGTGCTCGATTTAGTGGTGGATGACGTTACCTATTCCTTTGATTTTTTAGTGAACGAATTGGAACCCATTGCCAATCCGGATGAGCTGATCAATACTTATAAACAAAACGTGGAAGGCATCATCAATGAGGTGGAACAGATGATTCAGCAGGGTGAGTTGCAGATTTCTGCCGAACACATGCTGGTTATGCAAAACCAAAAACTGGCCTTTGAACAGTCATTTGCCGCGGCTACAGCCGATCAAAAACAAGAGGTGGCACAGTTTATCAAATCCAACCCCGGATTTTTTAATTTCGACCACATCCATTTACAACAATTCAACGATAGTCTGAGTGTAAACCGTGCATCGGTAAGATGGGATCAACAGTTGACTGAGGACATGCGTTATTTTACCGGATTGGTGATTGCCACCGGAGCCACCATCGGCATTTTTAATGGAACCTTGTATTCAGGAAATCCCTTTTTGATTGGTGCGGCTACCTTGGCTTTGGCCACCGAATTTGTGTTGGTGTTCGACCAAACAGGCACCATGCTCACACGCAGTTATAAGCCCTTCGAGTTCGATTTGAATAATGAACTCCGTGCTTCGGTGGTGGAGTTTGAAAATGATGTGCCTTATCAATTGGGTATCGATGCCACCTACCGAACTCTTTATAAAAACGACCAGCAAAGTTCGGATGTCACCATCGAATTGGTGGCCAATATCAATACGTTTACCGGATTTTGGAATCAGGTGTCGAGTTTAGTGCCAGGACTGAATGGTACGGTGGAAAATCTGGATGACAGAAACAGTTATATCGCCAATGCCAATCGTTTGGCCGTTACACCGGAATATATTTCAATAGACAACATTTCTAATGCCAATGTAACCTTAAGCAACTTTTCGCATGCAGGCACTGTGAATGTTACTTTTAGCACAACAGCCGATTCTGATCAGGATTTTACTTTTGATATAGTTTACAAGAATCCTGATTTTAGTGAAGAAAAAGTTAATGTTTCGGCCAAAGTAAAAATAGAAGTTGATTCCAGTACCATTTACAAAGAATCTGCTCTTGGTAATTATCAAGTAACAAATTATCAGGGTAATGGTCCCAACTCGATTTTGTATTGTGAATTATTGGAAGATGGCACTTCTGAATACTCAATCTATAATGATCCTTCATGGCCAGATGGCAAGAAATTCTATGGAAATTGGTGGATTTTAAAACAAGATAATAAGTATTACTATGCTGAATCAGGTTTTTGGCATTACGGTTTCCCAAACATTGAAATAGATTATCCGCTCGATTATCCTGTTTCTTCGTTTCAGTATCACAATGAGACCGTTTACGTTAAGCAATAGGCATGCCCGTAGCCACATTTAAAAGTCTTTACAAGGCTTTAAGCGAAGATATTGGTGATGGGGAATCGCAATTTTTTACCAGTTCGTGTTATAATTATTTTTTCAAAATTATTGCGTAATAACTAGCTTTTGCGAAAAAAAACTGCCGCTATTTGTCGTGATTTGTACGATAAAAATACCGGAATGTGGAAGTGTAAAACGAGGGCTGCTTGTTTCAGAAATCATATTCCCTGCAACATCAAAAACCCGAATTTGCTTGAAGGCATCAAAATTAACGCTGATTTCACAAGTCCTACCTAATATTTTTATCTCCACTCCGTCTCGGAATTTATTCTCGTCCTGACCTACTATGACTTGCACTTGTATTTCATCTGATGCTTCCCCGCAACCGTTATTTACCACCACTACGTAAACACCTGACGTGACTACTGCGATAGTTTGGGTGGTTTCGCCGGTTGACCAGAGGTAGTTGCTTCCGGGATTTCCTGCGTCCAATACCAAAATTTGCCCTGCTATCAGCGCTGTGTCATTGCCTAAATTTACTAACGGCCATGCATAGACCCCGACCGAGAGACTTGTTGCATCACTGGTGCCACATGTGTTGTTGGCCTGAACCTCAATCTGGTGCATGCCTTCTTCATTCCAGTCGAGCTCTAATGTGGTCGCGGTGGAGTTTTGGATGCTTCCGTCCACATGCCACAAACAACTCTCGTCATGAGCCGCCTCGGTGGTGTATGAGTCTGTTGTGAAAAGGCAAACTTCAGTATCCCCGGCAATGGGTGCAGGTGTTTCTGGTAGTGGAGCCACCACAACTACTAAGTAGGAGGGGGGGTATGTATTTGTATCGCAGGTAATTTCTAAGCTGAGTAGATAGCTTCCAGCTTCTGTCCAGGTCATTTCAAGGGTGTCGTTGGCAGTTGTTTGAGGAATCCCGTCCACCAACCATTGTACCTCGCAGGCAATGGGTATATCGGCTATGTATTGTGCCGTTTGGCCTTGGCAGAGTTCTGAAAGGCCGATAATGGTTGTCGGATTATCAGGAGGAGGAGAAATGGTGTCGGTTACAGGTATAGCCCCTTTTACACTCACGGCAGCTAGTATGGCCAATATTACCAACAAAAGTGGCAACCTAATCCTACAAGTGTATAATATTTTTTTAGCCGGACGACACATAACAATTATTGAGGGGATAAAGTTAGGTGTTTTCCCATTGCCAAGGATTCAATGGGTTGTGTTTATAAAGATAGGGAAATTGGACACTGCAATAGACGGAAATAAAGCCCCTGCATCAACAGATGCAGGGGCTAAAGCTTTTAAAGCAGAATGCTTTACTTCTTTATGCCTACCATTTGCTCGAGCATATCGGTAGTAATTGATTTGGGGCGTTCAATAGGATAGCCTAGGGCGCGATCCCAGATAATGTTTGACAATACGCCGAGTGCGCGACCGATGGAGAATAGTACAGTATAATAATCGTAATGCGTTACACCGTAATGCCACTGAATAACACCTGATTGGGCATCAACATTTGGCCATGGATTTTTGGCTTTACCCTGTTCAAGCAATATGTCGGGAACAACTTGGTAAAGCAAGTCGGTGTATTTAAACAAATCGTCTTCCGGTAGGTGTTTCAGGCAAAAATCACGTTGAATGCTGTAGCGTGGGTCGGTTTTTCTGAGCACGGCATGACCGTAACCAGGAATCACTTGTCCCGATTCAAGGGTTTCCCAAACGAATTTTTTCATCTGTTCTTTCGAAGGCACTTTGTCGCCCAAGCGTGTTCTTATTTCCTGTATCCACCGCAGAACTTCCTGGTTGGCAAGTCCGTGCAATGGGCCGGCAAGTCCGTTAATCATCCCCGAAATGCTGTAATAAATATCTGATAATGAGCTAGCTATTAGGTGGCCAGTATGAGCGCTTACATTTCCGCTTTCGTGGTCGGCATGGATAATGAAATACATACGTGCTACATCGTCGTAAGGTTTGTCGATGTCGATCATGGAAGCAAAGTTGGCTCCAAAGTCGAGGGTTGGATCCTGATAAACGTATTTGGTTTTACGATAGAGTTTGTTGTAGATATAGGCGCCAATTACCGGAATTTTCGACATCAGGTTCATGGCGTCTTCGTATGTCGAATCCCAAAAGTCGGTTTTGTTTAGTCCTCTTTGGTATTTCAGATTAAAAATCGATTCGCGTTGCATGCTCATTACCGCTGCCGAGAGGATTACCATAGGGTGGCTTTGGTTTGGAAACGCATCAATTACTTCATACACATAGCGCGGAAGTTGGCGGCGGTTTACAGAATCATAAATCACTTCTTCAACTTCACTTTGTGTGGGCACGTCACCCGTAAGCAGCAAATAAAACAACCCTTCAACATAAGGCATTTCAGAGCCTACTGGCTTGGGTAATTTTTCAAAAACCTCAGGTAGGGTATAACCTCGATATCTTATTCCTTCATACGGATCCAGATAAGAAATATCGGTAATGAGGCTTTTTATGCCACGCATGCCACCAATAACTTGCTGAACGGTAACGGAGTTAATAACAGTTTCGCTGTGTTCATCCAATAATCGTTTGATTCTGGGGCGATGGGCCTGAATTTTTTCGTAGAGTTTCTCTTTTAAAACAGTCATGGTTGCGGTTTTTTATGATATTGCTTTTTTTAGTCTTACATCAAGTGCGCCTAAAAAGGCTTCGGTGGTCAGGTAGTCTTTTGTGGTCAACGCTTTTCCGTGCACAATAAGTGCCAGATCTTTGGTCATGTCTCCCGACTCAACTGTGTCGACACACACCTGTTCGAGCTTGTGCGAAAAGTCGATTAATGGCTGGTTGTTGTCGAGGTGGCCGCGATGTGCCAGACCTCTTGTCCATGCGAATATAGAGGCAATTGGGTTGGTGGATGTTGGGTTTCCTTTTTGGTGCTCACGGTAATGGCGTGTTACAGTACCGTGTGCAGCTTCTGCTTCGATGGTTTTGCCATCGGGAGCCATCAGCACCGAAGTCATTAAACCCAAAGACCCGAATCCTTGTGCCAGTGTGTCGCTTTGCACGTCGCCATCGTAGTTTTTAGCTGCCCACACAAAGCCACCTTCCCATTTCAGGGCTGCGGCAACCATGTCGTCAATTAGGCGGTGCTCGTAAGTAATTCCAGCTTCATTAAAACGGTTTTCAAATTCGTTTTCAAAAATTTCCTGAAAAATGTCTTTAAATCGGCCATCATATTTTTTAAGGATGGTGTTTTTTGTCGATAGGTAAAGGGGCCATTTTTTATCTAAGGCCATGTTGAAACATGAGTGCGCAAATCCGCGTATGCTCTCATCAGTATTGAACATAGCCATAGCAACGCCATCGCCTTCAAAGTCGTTTACTGTATAGGTTTGAGGTTCGCCATTCTCAGGCGTAAACGAAATGGTAAGCTTGCCTTTTCCTTTGGTAAGAAAGTCGGTAGCCCGATATTGGTCGCCGTAAGCGTGACGGCCAATTACGATGGGTTTTGTCCAGCCTGGAACCAAACGGGGTATGTTTTTCAACAGAATAGGTTCGCGAAAAACGGTACCGCCAAGTATATTTCGGATAGTGCCGTTTGGCGACCGCCACATTTGTTTTAGTCCAAACTCTTTCACTCGGTTTTCGTCGGGGGTAATGGTGGCGCACTTGATGCCCACGTTGTATTTTTTAATGGCTTCGGCAGCATCAATGGTAATCTGGTCGTTGGTTTCGTCACGTTTTTCAATTCCTAAATCGAAATATTTTATATCAATGTCCAGATAAGGAAGGATTAGTTTTTCTTTTATCATAGTCCAGATGACACGTGTCATCTCATCACCGTCCAGCTCTACTACCGGGTTTTTTACAAGTATTTTTTTCATAAATATCAGATGTTCTCCAGTGTTAATTATTGATTATATAGATTATATATCATATTTAGATAGCTTACTTTCAAGGGAGCGTAAAAGTATGTAATTCCGGTGATGTACGCAAATAAATATCACCATTGCAATCAATTTTTACTAAAATCCAAATAGCCTAACTGTTAATAAATTAACAATTTACACAATTTACTGATGGCTAAAGGTGAAAATCCAGGTATTTCTGGTTGGTCTTAACGGGGTAGTTTCCAATGTACACATTACCCAGATTGCCATCTATCGAGAGCAGGTCGCCGCTTTTAAGCTGGTGGCCATTTAGCTCGCAGGTTTTTTGATTATCGAAAACCTGAAGACCGGAGCAATTTACCACCGAAGTTTTGCCCAATCTTACTGCCGTAACTGCTGCATGTGAGGTAGCGCCACCTTTTCCGGTAAGTAAGCCGTCGGTTGCAAAAATCATCCCGATGTCGTCAGGGACGGTGTCGGGGCGTACCAGTATGACATTGGAGTCAGGATATTGCTTACGAAGATCTTTTATATCTTGATCGTCGATGGCTATTCTTCCCGACATGGCTCCTCCACCTACTCCAATTCCACGGGCTGCCAACTTCATTTTATCTATGGGTGTTTCAAACACATCTTTCGATCGGTTTGCGGTCATGTCCTGATCGCGAATTTGTAATATGTACAAGTCCTCAGCTTTTTCCGACTCGAAAGTAAATTCGATCTCCAGCGGATTGTATCCGTGATTTTCTGTGAGTTCGATCGACATTTGATGGAGGCGCTTGTATATTTCCGGAAAATTTTCTTGCATCGACAAGCCTTTGTCGTTTTCGCTCCTGATTTGGTTTTTGCTCACAGGATGTGGTGTTACCAATCCAGCAACAATATCTTCACCTTGTCCGCTCAGGGTAAAATCGCCGTAAAGGCTTACGCCATGTTTCTGTCGGGTTGGATCTTGGGTAAAAACCACACCTGTTCCGCTATTTGAGCTTAAATTCCCGAAAATCATTTCCTGTACTACTACCGCTGTTCCCCAGTCGTCAGCAATTTCTAGATGCTTACGGTAAACCCTTGCGCGCTCTGATGACCATGAGTCGAAAACAAGGTTAATGGTCGTAAGCAATTGACTGAACACGTCTTCTTCAAAGTGAATTTTTTTGTTGGAAAGGGCTGTTTTGTAGGCCAGCGCTACTTCGCGCATAGCGGCAGGTTTAAGGTCGATTTTTTGTTCTACACCATATTTGGTTTTATAGTTTTCGATAATCAGGTCAAATTCGTCGCGGGTCATGCCATAAGCCATGCCCCAGCTTTGCAGAAGTCGGCGATACGAATCCCAGGCGCTCCACTCGAAACCTTTTATTTTACTCATGTTTTCGGTTATCTCATCGTTCATGCCCACGTTGAGCAGTGTGTCCATGGCTCCGGGCATGGAGATGGCTGTACCCGATCGTACTGACAACAGCAAAGGGTTGGTGCTGTCGCCAAATTTTTTTTTAGCAGCCCTTTCAACCAAATGCAGGTGGTCGCGAATGAGGTCGTTTTTCTCTTTTTTAAGCTCTGGATGTCCCAGTATGGCCGCCTTTCGGCGAAAGGCTTCGGTGGTAATTACAAATCCGGGAGGGATGGGAAATCCGGCAATACGCAGGTTTTTAAGGTGATAAGCCTTCGATCCCAGAAATACCTGGTTGTCGACTTGTGGGTTGGGCATTCCCAGCCGGGTAATGATCAAATCGGAGTTGTACGACATGATTTCGTTAATCATCTGTCCCGGCAGGTTGTCCGACATTTCGCGCAACGACTCAAGAATACGTGAGATAAAATTGTCGAGTGGTTGCATCAAAAAGGCATCAGCTATCACATCGCGGTAAAATTGTTCCGATTTTTTGTTGATGAGCTTCACCAGTTCTTTGTCGCTAAGTTGTTGCTGATTATCAAAAACTTGCGGCACAACTATGCGAAGGGGTATTTCATACGATTTTAAAAAGTATTTGATTATGATGCGTTTGACATCCTCTGCCAAAAACTGAAAAATATTGATGTATTGCTCAAAGCTGAAACTCTGAGAACGCAGACTGTATTTAAGCATGCGTAAGTTTGAAGTAAAGCTTTGGTTGGAAATGCCATCCAGTTCCAGTCCTTCGCGAAAGTAGTCGAGGATGGTGTAAATATTCTTGAGTGTTTTGGCCGAAATATAGTTTAAGTTTATTTGTGCTACCACTTTTTCCATAAGGCGTGTGGCCACATTTTCGAGTCTGAAAGTGAGGCCAAGTGCTTCAAATTTTGGTTCGCGGTAGGTACCATACATCGAAGGAATGCCAATGGCAATATGGCGTTTGTGGTAAATGTTTTCCCAACCCTGACTAGTTTTCGGGTTAAAAATTATTTCTTTAAGCTTATTCATAAAACTGTAGATAAGCTTGAGCGAAGATTCAAAATTATCGCTTTCAAGGGCTTTTGAAAAAGCTTCTATTTCCGGGTCGGCAATATAGCTGTAGCGTTTTAGCAGCGAAATAATATCTACCGTTTCAAAGGAGTATTTTTCCTTTAAAAACGCATACAACCTCCGTGTGTCCTTAAGCCTTTCAAGATCGCGCGTATTTGACTGGCTTAACTTTGCAAGTAACTGGTTAAAAGTTGTTTCGTCAACACTCAGTAGTTCGGTAGGCTCTTTTTTGCTTAGTTTGCATAACTCGTTTACCATTTGGTGGATGGGAGCAAAATATTCATTCTCCAGATCTATTTCACGGTACACGTTAAGAGGAAGGGCGTTTTTTAAAGCATCCAGATTGCCATCATGCCAAAAAATAAAGATTTTGCGGGTGAGGTCGATTAGGGTGTTGTTGCTTTCGGTGTGTACTTGTTTTCGTAAAAAATGCACCAGTTGGTCTTTGCGGTGCGAAATTTCATCCATCGTAGTGGTTACTTTTCTAATCTCACCTTCGGCACCGATTTCATTAAAATATACTGGAAAAATGCGGGTAAGCTGCTTCACCTTTTTGTAAAAAGGCTGGATGTTTGAGTTGAGAATTTTGGTTATTTCGCGCTGAAACAAGTCTGTGTCGCTAAGAAAAATGCCACCGAGTTTTAGGTTAACAATTAGCGTCGACAGCAGTTTTTCCATTTCCATTTGCGAGTACTCAATGAGTTCGAGCCACACGCCAATGTTTTTAATGTGGTTTTCGTTTACCGAAAGCTGCCAGTCTTCGTTTACATATACTATGCCGGGGGTTTCAAAGCCGAAGTTAATAATCTCATCTTCAAAATGGCGTGAAATGCGCTGTGGTGATTCACGGTCGATATCAATGGTTTTTTTGCCCACGGTAAGTAGTATGTCAAGCACCGAGTTGGTGTGGTTGTGCCGCAGTTCTTTGGCAAAAATGAAAATTTGATCGATAAAAGCACGCAAATCTTTTCTGGGCACCTCGTCAATGGCTTGTTTAATCATCTTGTTTAAATCCCAAATCAGCCTTTCTTTGTGGCTTTGCATGCCTGAAAGTTGGAGGAGGTAAAAGCTGAAGTAGAATTTTTCTATAAACGTGGGGAAGTATACCATGGCGTTGGCCAAAAGGTTGCTGATGTATTCGTAATCGGGCATTTCATCGGTAATCTGTTCCCATGTTTCAGCCCTTTTCAGTTTCTCTATTTGCTCGTCGTAATAACGTGTGCCGATGTGTTCTTCTATGCTTTCTGGCGCTATAGTGAGCACGCCCGACTGTTTGTTTAGCCACTTTTCAATTTGTGTTGTTTCTTTCCAATAAACCAGATTTTGGAGGTGTACCTTTCTAGATAAATCAAATGCCAGTATCTTAAATTCAATTGTGTTTGCGATAAACGACAAATGTCTGTTAAAATACCGGAGGTTTTGAATAAATTCCTCTGGATGTAGCTCCATGCCTTGATTTAGCGTGGTGAGACATTGTTTCACCGATGCTGAAAAACCATTCTTTTCTCTGGCGATTTTATCAATAAATTCGAGCAAAGTGCGGATAACCATTACCCGAATTTCAGCATTACCGTTTTCGAGCATAAGTGTATGCATCATTTTTAACGGCACCTTGAACGATTCTAGGTTGTTTTTTAACCCCACGTAGAACCAATAATCGGTTAAAAGTATCTTGCGCAACTCCTCTACCACAAACTTTCTGTTCGAGAAGGGGTGCTGATACTCTATTACGCAATCGTTTGCGCGTTTGGTGATGCCAAAATACGATTTCGAAAGATCTATAAATGCTTGAAAATCAGATGGTATTTTTATGTCTTTATACCGTGTTTCTGCCAAATTGGCTTCAAGGGCTTTTGATTCAAATTTTTCTTCCATAGGACAGTTAAATAGGAAAATTTCATGGCAAATTAATGTAACTTTGCCCTGAACGATAAGTGTACATGACAAAAGTAGTCAATTGTATCAGCTTTTTTTCATTTAGTTCATTTAATAACTATCAATGCTATGACAAAAATTAAAATTGGAATTAACGGTTTCGGGCGAATTGGCCGCAACGTATTTAAAATTGCCCTCGAAAGAAACAATATGGAAGTTGTTGGAATTAACGACCTCACCGATACAAAAACTTTGGCACACCTATTAAAATATGACTCTACCCAGGGTAAATTTAATGGCCAGGTTTCTTTTAACGAAAACTGCCTGATTGTTAATGGTAAAGAAATTGCCGTAACAGCCGAAAGACAGCCTATCAACATTAAATGGGCACAAACCCCAGATGTTGTTGTTGAAGCTACCGGCATTTTTAGGTCGAAAGAAAGCAGCAAAGGTGGTTATGGCGATCACCTGAAAAATGGTGCTAAAAAAGTGGTTCTCACCGTGCCTTCAAAAGACACCATCGACAGGATGATTGTTTTGGGCGTAAACGACAATGAGCTGCGCGACGAAGACCAGTGTGTTAGCAATGCCAGTTGTACTACCAACTGTTTGGCTCCTGTGGCCAAAGTGCTAAACGATAAATTTGGTATCGAAAATGGCCTCATGACTACCATTCACGCATACACCAACGACCAGGTTATCCTCGACGCTCCTCATTCTGATTTGAGAAGAGCCCGCTCGGCTGCCCTCTCGCAAATACCTACCACAACTGGCGCTGCAAAAGCTGTGGGTAAAGTTATCCCCGACTTGAACGGAAAACTCGATGGCATGGCCGTTCGTATTCCTACTCCAACCGGTTCGCTTGTCGACTTGGTAGTGAATTTAAAAACAGAAGCTACCAAGGAGCAAATTAATGCTGCCATGAAGGAAGCTGCCGAAGGTCCGATGAAAGGTATTTTGGAATATACTGAAGATCCAATCGTTTCTGTAGACATCGTTCATAATTCACATTCTTCTATTTTTGATGCACAAAGCACGATGGTTTTGGGGCGTACGGTAAAAGTATTGTCGTGGTACGACAATGAATGGGGTTATTCTTGCCGCGTTGTCGACCTGATGGAAAAATTCAATCTGTAAAAGAATTGTTTTTATTTGTTCAAAGGCTGCTTTTATCCGAGCGGCCTTTTTTTTGGTTTATCCTTTCGTAGGATTCGGCAAGCAACAACAATACTATCTCAATCAACCTCGCTCGATCAACTACTTAGCGCAATACCTTTTGATCACATTATAAGCTTCTACAATACCTAATTCGCCAGCTTTACTCAGGTCTTTGCATGCCAAGCCTTCTTCTTCCAGATAGAGTAGGGTAAGTGCCCGGTTATAATATGCTTCGGCCAATTTTGGCTCTAGTTTTATGGCCATGCTGTAATCGTCTATGGCGCGCTGAAAGTCTTGAAGGCTTAGTTCTATGTTGGCTCGATTGTAATAGGCGAAGGGCAAGCCGGGGTTTCTGGTAATCACCTCGTTGAAGTCTTGCAATGCTTTTGCATGATTAGGAGGCTGTGGTTTTCGGGTGTCTGTCGCCGAAATGGTGTTGCTTGTTATGGTAACAATGTTGGTGTATTGCTGTTCGCGAAAAACATATTCATCCAGTTCGTAACGGCTGTTACCTCTGTTAAAAAGGGCATACAAAATGCCCGGATCTACAGCTAAGGCTTCGTCGTAAGCATTGATAGCAGATGGAAGATTGCCCAACATACTCAAGAAAATACCCCTTATAAAAAAAGCACTAACCGTATCGTTTGCGTTTAGTATGAGCGAATCAACACGTTTCATCTTAGCCAGTAAATCAGTTTTGTTGCCGTAATCGTCTTCACATTGAAATTGCAATTTAATTCCAAGCAGATTGTTGTTGTTGAAAGTTGTAATCTGCTCATTGGTATATCCATTGTATTCGTGCGACAATTTCAGCGAGTCGGGGCGGTCGGTTTTATAAACCAGATAAAAGTTTTCTTTTGGTTCGATGGTAATCCGCTGAAACTGTACCCTTCCTTTTTCCTTATTTCCATTTACAAAGTCGGCTTCAAACTGAATAATACGTTCAAAATAAGCACTATCGGCGTAACGACTATATAGAATGTCGGTATTTCGGTTGTCGCCATTTGCCGCTGCAATAATGTCCATTGCCCTGTCGTGGTCGTTACTTGCTTGCTGGTTTTTACCCATGGCTTGTCGGGCTGCTGACCGGTTGATGTATGCTCCTGCAAAGTCCGGAAAAATCTCGATGGCTTTCGTGAAATCGTCTTCTGCATCATTAAATGCTCTCATTTTATAATGCAGGTTTCCAAGATTATACCAGGTATATACATTAAACGGATTGCGTTTTATTACTTCATGGTAATCATCAATTGCTTGCTCATAATTTTTTTGCATCGAATGCAAAAGTGCTCTGTTGTAATAGGTAAGTGCGTTGTTTTCGTCTATTTTTATCACGTTGCCGTAATCGGCTAAAGTTGCCAGTGTGTCGCCCGATTTTAAATTAACTATGGCGCGCTGAAAATAGGCAAAAGCATTGTCTTCACTAAGGGAAATTGAATGGTCAATGTCGCTTAATGCTTTTGTAAGGCTATCCATATCGGCATAAATCATACCTCTTTTTAGCCATACTTCGCTGTTGAAATAGTCGAGCCTGATGGCTTTGTCAACATCTGCTATGGCTTTGTCATCTTGGTCGAGAAAATGGTAAGCTATTCCGCGATTTAGGTAGGCCGCCGCTATTTTTTTTTCCAGTTGTATGGCCGATGAATAATCAGAAACAGCTTCTTTGTATTGAAGTAAGTGCATGCGCGTGTCGCCACGAGCGAGGAAAAAATCTGCGTTAAAGGGGTCAATTTTTAGTGCTTTGTCAAAATCGTTTAGCGCTTTGGGGTAATCATCTAACTGGTCGTAAGATATGCCACGGTAGAGATATGCCCGGGCATAGAGTGGATGTATGTTTACTGCGTTGCTGAAATCCTGGCTCGCACCATTAAAGTCACCTAACGAGAATTTTGCAATTCCCCGCAGAAAATAGGCTTCAAATCCATTGTTTTTTGATGCGACGGCAGTGTTGAAATTATTGATTGCACCCAAGTAATTCTCCTGCTGCAACTCTCTTTGACCGCTTCTGATAAAGTAGTCGTAGTTTATTTGTCCGGACGCCGGCAGCGAAATGGCGCAACCGACCAGAAGGATTATAAATGCACGAAAAGCAGACGATATTGTGTGGGTGTTGAATGAAGTCAAAGGTTTACTTTTTATTTTTTAAGTAGTTGTATATCTCAACTTGCGATCTTATTCCGTTATCGCCATCAGTTTTTTTATATTGGTTTTCAGGAGTCTGACTAATCAGCCTCGCTTTTTTGTTGTCGGTAAGTTGTATTTGCAGGATGTCCCACATTTCCTTTTTTATTGCCTGATCATAAATCGGACAAACTACCTCAAAACGGTGATCAAAATTGCGAATCATCCAGTCGGCTGAAGCGATAAAAAACTTCGGCGAACCACCATTGGCAAATACCATAACGCGTGAATGTTCGAGGTATTTATCCACGATACCTATGGCTGAAATGTTTTCGCTAACTCCCTTTATGCCAGGGACGAGGATGCAAATGCCTCTGCATATGAGCTGAATTTTTACACCGGCCTGCGAAGCTTGGTAAAGCTTTTTCGTTATTTTATTATCGACTAGGTTGTTAATCTTAATGATGACCCAAGCTTCTTTACCAGCTTTGGCGTTTTTCATTTCCTGATTTAGTAGCCTAATTAGTTTTTTACGCATGTGGTAGGGTGCTACCATCAGGTGTTCAAAACGTGGTGGTGTGTATGGTGATTCAAACAAATGAAACAGCATATTCACTTCGTGCGTAATCTCTTGGTTTGCAGTAAGTAAACTATCGTCGGAGTATACTTTGGCGGTTGATTCATTGAAATTGCCCGTGCTTATGTTGGCGTAGTAAATGTTTTTACCTTCTTCTTTTCGTCTGATTAAAAGCAGTTTGGCATGAACTTTATACCCCGGTAAGGTTTTTATTATTGTAACCCCTTCTTCACGCAGTTTCCTAGTCCAATAAATGTTGGCTTTTTCGTCGAAACGGGCTTGAATTTCAAGAAATACCGTAACATCCTTGCCGTTGCGCGCAGCATTTATGAGGGCGTTTATTACATTTGAATCGCGTGCAGCTCTGTAAAAAGTCATTTTTATCGCCCTAACTTTGGGGTCGATTGAAGCTTCTCGAAGTAAGTCAACAATATATTGAAACGACTGGTAAGGGTAATGAAGCATAATATCGCCCTGACTGATCTCGTTAAGTATACTTTTGCGACCCATCAGCCGGGGATGGTTTAGTGGTTTAGTTTTTTCGTTTACCAGCGCCTTCATGCCCATTTTTGGGAACGACATAAAATCTTTCAAATTGTGGTATTGGCCGCCGCCTCTAATGTGGTCTTCCATGGTAATGTTTAGGACTGCAAGCAGCAGATCAAGTAGATGTTGAGGTATGTTTTTGTCGTAAACAAAACGTACGGGAACTCCTTTTTTTCTTTTTTTAATGCTGTCGCTGAGTTGTTCCATAAAACTCTTCGAGATGTCGTTGTCGATGTCTAACTCTGCATCTCGGGTAAATTTAATGGTGTATGCTTCAAACTGATCGAACCCAAAAGGGCTGAAAATTTCTCCTAAATTATACCTGATTACATCGTCAAGAAACATGACGAATTTTTTGTCGTTTTTTGGTGGTAGTACCAGAAATCGGGAAATAATATCCGTCGGCACACGGATTAGTGCATAGTCTTCTTTGGATGGGTTGGTTGAATCGCGCAAGATAATTGCCAAAAATATACCGTTGTCTTCGAGGGTGTCAGGGTTATGCAGGCTTTTTATCATGATTGGAAACAGTATTGGGCGAACACTGTTTTGGAAATACTGGTGAACATACTTCCCCTGACTTTCATCTAAGAGTTTGTCGTCGAGGAAGATAATATTTTTTTTTCTGAGTTCATCTTTGATAACCTGATAGGTATGCGTGTAGGTTTGTTCCTGTTCTGCAACAATCTTTTGTATCTGGTCAAGCACCTTTCGTGGCGACTCAGTATATTCTTCTCCCATTTTTTCAACCTGAGCCATGCGCTTAATGGTGGCTACGCGCACCCTAAAAAACTCATCTCTATTGCTGGAAAAAATACCCAGAAATTTTAATCGCTCAATGATGGGGTTGTTAGGATCCATGGCTTCTTGTAATACCCGTGCATTGAATTCGAGCCATGAAACCTCTCTGTTTATCAGATTTTTTGGGTGGTTCATTTTAGTAATGATTAGTTTTTCAGTTAATTGGGTAGCTGTTTCCGATTCTTTTTGGTAAAACACAGAGCGGGCGCTTGCAGGAAGCTTTGTGTATATTTTTCCAGCTTTTTAGTTTAAACT
>CAYWNI010000012.1:0-19409 GCA_964459525.1 uncultured Lentimicrobiaceae bacterium
CCCTTGAGTCGGAAATAAATACGCAATTCGGCTTCCAATGGCACGTCTCTTCATTTATGATGAACCCCACGATTAATGAGCTGGTAAAGGAAGGGATGGAGGTTTATAAGGAGGAAATGAAATAATTGTTCTTGTTGTGCAATTTTTCAAACTCCAAACAAAGTGAATTCAGTCTAAAACTCGTCCTGATATGAATTATACCCTGAGGAATTTTGTTTTTCGAGCTGGTATTTTTCACAATCAAACTCTATGCTTACATCTTTGAGGGGTTTTTCAAAATCACCTTGACCAATTCCCAACGAAGGATCGGCATAAACTTTTTTCATGTATAAAGCCCAAATAGGTAAGGCCATGTTAGCACCCTGTCCCAGTCCAATAGTGCGAAAATGAGCGCTTCTGTCCTCGGCACCAACCCAGATACCGGTGGTTAAATCGGGCGTTATGCCCATAAACCAACCGTCCGACTGATTTTGTGTGGTTCCTGTTTTTCCGGCAATGGGATTATTAAAGCCATAGCGGTAGCGTAAACGAATACCTGTCCCGCTCTCTACAACGCCTTCCATCAGGCGCAGCATTTTATAGGCGGTAACTTCGTCCATGGCTTCGGTTTTTTCGGCAGCAAACTTTTCCAATACATTGCCATTGCGGTCTTCGATGGTGGTTACAAAAATCGGTTTTACATAAACCCCTTTATCAGCAAAGGTATTCATGGCACCTACCATTTCGTAGAGTGATAAGTCAGGTGTACCCAAAGCAATGGAAGGTACGGCAGGAATATCAGATGTAACGCCCATTTTTCGCGCCATCTTCACCACCGATTCAGGTGAAAACCTGCTAATTAAATAAGCAGAAATCCAGTTGTTTGAATTGGCCAACGCCCACTTCAAAGTCACTTCCTCTCCCACCCGGTCGTTACCTGAATTTTTTGGCGTCCAGAAAGTGCCATCATACAGCTCAACACTGTACAAAATATTTGAAACCGTGTAACACGGCGTGTATTCTCCTTCCTGCATGGCCAACGAATACAAAAATGGCTTAAACGTAGAGCCAACCTGACGTTTGCTCTGCGTAACATGGTCAAATTTAAAGTACCTGTAATCGTTGCCACCGACGTAAGCACGCACAAATCCAGTTTTTGGCTCCATCGACATGAGGCTAGCTTGCAGAAAAAACTTGTAGTAACGGATCGAATCCATCGGTGTCATCACTGTGTCAATAGCCCCATTCCAACTAAAAACACGCATTTCTACAGGTTGATAAAACGACAAAACGATGGAGTCTTCAGGCGTGCCATTGAGTTTCATCACGCGATACCGTTCGCTACGCCGCATCGACTGTTTCAACAAACGGTCAACGGCCTCTTCAACGTCATCCTGATCAAAATCGAAAGGTGCGTATGTAAAGCCTTTCCAATGCTGGAAAAAGGCAGGTTGTAAGTCTTTGGCAAGATGTTCTTCTACTGCTTCTTCGGCATAACGCTGCATGCGGGAGTCGATTGTAGTGTAAATGCGCAAACCATCTTTGTAGAGGTTGTAAGGCGTTCCGTCGGGTTTGGTATGCTGCCGACACCATTTTTTAAGTTCACCACGGAGGTACTCTCTGAAATAACGTGCCAGACCCTGATTATGGTCGAGTTGGGCATACCGCGACACACCCAAAGGCAAAAGTTTTACTGAATCGCCCACCCGTGAGGTTATAAAACCGTATTTGGCCATCTGGTCGATGACAAGATTCCGACGCGCGAGGGCAGCTTGCGGGTTACTTATAGGACTGTAACGGCTGGGAGCATTTACTACACCCGCCATCAATGCAGCTTCCTGAATATTAAGTGAGTCAGGAGTTATATCAAAAAAAGTAGCCGATGCAGCTTTTATTCCATAAGCGTTATGACCGAAAAACACCGTGTTCAGGTACATGGCAATGATTTCCTGCTTCGAGTAATACCGTTCTAGTTTTACAGCGGTAATCCATTCTTGAAATTTGCGCACAACCAGTTGAAACGAATTCAGTCTGCCGCGCGGAAAAAGATTCTTGGCCAACTGCTGTGTTAGCGTGCTGCCTCCGCCTTTGTGGTTTCCGGTAGCCACACCATAGGCCACGCGTAAAAGCGCCCGCTCATCAATGCCGGCATGCTTTTCAAAACGAATGTCCTCAATGGCCATAAGGGCATTAACCAAATTAGGACTAATGTCGTCGTAAATAACATTCGACCTGTTTTCGATAAAATAAGTACCCAGCAGAACACCATCTGATGAGTATACCTCCGAAGCAAGATTGCTTTCAGGGTTTTCAAGTTCTTCAAAAGTTGGCATTTTTCCAAACCACTCAACGCCAATACCATAAAAAAAACCGACCACCACAGCCAACAGCAAAAAATAAAGAAGCCAGAATTTTACCAAGTAATTAAAGATTTTTTTGCCGGCGGGATTTTCATTTGCCATTTTACACTTCCTTTAAGGTATTAAAACATAATTAATCCTGAAGATATTGTTCTCCTGATAGCACTAGCTGTAAGCCTACTCGCGACACATCTTTTAACGTATCGGTGCGCATAGCCTGCTGAAGATAAAACTGATAGACTCCAGACTGAGGAAAAAACAGTTGCGATCGCAAAGGGATTTCCATGTCGCGCGAAACTCCCCATCCCTTACCAAGCCATTCACCGTTAGGGTATGCCAGTAATACCTCGATGGTGTCGCGACTTAATTTACCATCGGGAAAACGGGTTACCATAAACAAGTACAAGTTTGAATAGCGGTAATCAGTTGTGTGATTGATATTCAACTTAAAGTCGTAAGGAAGTAATGTGTCACTGACTTCGATGTCAAATTTCACTGCTTCGTCTTTGTACCAGCCGCCTTCGGGCAAGTCAACCTGTGCATCGTACAACACCGTTGAATTACAGGAAACCAGCATAAAGCCAGCAACAACCAACAAAGCAAAAAAACCAAAAAACCTACTTTTCATCAGAAAACAATTCACTATATAATGTATTCATCAACCAAATATTGTGCGTGCGATGTTAAATGTAATTTGAATTTTCGAGCATGCGTTCATTGTCGGTAAGCTCTTTAACTTCCCTTTTCTCGGCATACATTTCCAGGTCTGCTGGCAGTTTCCCCTGCCGATTCATCTTCATAATTTCATTGACTTTGTCGGTAGCTAGTGCCATCATGTTGTTAGAATCGCCGGCATAGCTATACCACATGATCTTGCTAAACACATCGCTTTTAGCATGATAGGCTTTTCCTTTTTTTGTTTGCAGCGGAACGCCCTGGTCAGGAAAATCGCGTAAGGCATCCACATAATTATCTACTTCGTAGTTAAGGCAGCATTTTAGCTTACCACACTGACCTGCAAGTTTTTGCGGATTCAGCGAAAGCTGTTGAGCACGTGCCGAATTGGTTGAAACGCTTTTAAAGCTACTCATAAACGAGGCGCAACACAACTCACGACCACATGGTCCCAATCCACCAATTTTGGCGGCTTCCTGCCGAACGCCAATTTGTTTCATCTCAATACGCACCTTGAAAGCATCGGCCAGATGACGAATTAATTCCCTAAAGTCGACCCGGTCGTTGGCGGTGTAATAAAACACAGCTTTGGTTTTATCGCCCTGATATTCAACATCATTTATCTTCATGTCGAGCTTGAGGGAGGCTGCAATGCGACGGGAGCGAAACATGGTGGAATCTTCTACTTTAACCACTTCGAGCCATTTTTCGATGTCGGCCACACGGGCATGACGAAAAACCTGTTTGAGCTCGCGTTTTTTCTGGTCAGCATGTTTACGTTTTAACTGGTATTCAACCACCTCACCAACCAACGAAACTATGCCAATGTCGTGACCGGGAGCAGCTTCAACAGCAACAATCTCGCCTTCTTTTAAGACCATATCAGAGGGAAAAGTAAAGAAATCCTTTCTTCCGTTTTTAAAGCGAATTTCTGCTATTTGGATTTCATTGGCTTGTGGGTTGTGTGGGTAGTCGGCCAACCAGTTCACACTCGACAATTTACAACACCGAAGCTGATTTATATTTGAAGCAGCAACGTCCAAATCGTTAACCGTGCAGCAGCCTCTTGATGATTCATTATATATTTGATTGTTATTACTTTCCATTTTAAAATAAAAAAGGTAGACACTAATTGCTTTGGCGCAAAGGTATAAATTATTGAAGTATGTTGAAACATGGAGACAACAGCTATTTTTTTGACACAAAAAAAGGCCCGACCAATGGCCAGACCTTAAAACTTAAGTGGAATAAACTACATCATTCCTGGCATTCCGCCACCCATAGGAGGCATGACAGGAGCTGGTGCGTTTGGATCTTTATGCTCGGTAAGCACACATTCGGTGGTTAAAAGCATACCTGCGATGCTGGCAGCATTTTCAAGGGCAACACGTGTTACTTTGGTAGGATCGATAACTCCGGCAGCTTTGAGGTTTTCGTAAACTTCTGTTCTGGCGTTGAAACCAAAGTCAGATTTACCTTCTTTTACCTTGTTAACAACCACAGAGCCTTCGAGTCCGGCATTTTCTACAATGCGACGCAATGGTTCTTCAAGAGCGCGTGTAATGATAGCTACACCAGTTTCTTCATCCGCATTTTCAACCTTAAGGTTAACAAGCGAATCAATAGCCCTGATAAAAGCTACTCCACCACCGGGAACGGTACCTTCTTCGATGGCAGCGCGGGTAGCGGCAAGAGCATCGTCAAAACGGTCTTTTTTCTCTTTCATTTCCACTTCGCTGGCAGCACCAACGTAAATTACAGCAACACCGCCAGCCAGTTTGGCCAAACGTTCCTGTAATTTTTCTTTGTCGTAATCAGAGGTTGTGGTTTCGATCTGCGCTTTGATCTGGCTAACACGTGCCTTAATATTTTTGGTTTCACCTTTTCCGCTAACAACAGTGGTGTTGTCTTTAGAAATGGTTACTTTTTCAGCTTCACCCAACATTTCGAGGGTTGCATCTTCAAGTTTATAGCCCTTTTCTTCAGAGATAACAGTTCCTCCTGTCAGGATGGCGATATCTTCGAGCATTTCTTTTCTTCTGTCGCCAAAACCGGGAGCTTTTACGGCAGCAACTTTTAAGGAGCCACGTAAACGGTTAACAACCAGCGTAGCCAGTGCTTCGCCTTCAACATCTTCAGCAATAATAATGAATGGACGTCCGGTTTGAACTGCTTTTTCCAGTACGGGTAGCAGATCCTTCATCACAGAAATCTTTTTGTCGTAGATAAGAATCAATGGACTTTCATAAACAACTTCCATTTTTTCGGTGTCGGTTACGAAATAAGGCGAAATGTAACCGCGATCGAACTGCATGCCTTCAACCACATCTACATAGGTTTCAATACCTTTAGCCTCTTCAACGGTAATTACGCCTTCTTTTTTTACCTTGCTCATGGCTTCGGCGATCAAGCTACCAATAAACTCATCGTTGTTGGCAGAAATAGAAGCGATCTGTTTGATTTTATCGTTGTTGTCGCCAACCTCTTCAGTTTGCAAACGCAGTGATTCTACAACAGCTTTTACAGCTTTGTCGATGCCTCTTTTCAAGTCCATAGGATTTGCACCGGCGGTAACATTTTTTAAACCTGTACCATAAATCGACTGAGCCAAAATAGTGGCTGTGGTAGTTCCATCGCCAGCTATATCATTGGTTCTAGAGGCAACTTCCTTTACCATTTGAGCACCCAAATTTTCAACAGGGTCTTTCAATTCAATTTCTTTGGCTACGGTAACACCATCTTTTGTTACCTGAGGTGCGCCGTACGATTTCTCAATAATTACATTACGACCCTTAGGTCCTAAAGTTACTTTTACTGCATCGGATAATGCGTCTACGCCTCTTTTCAGGCCTTCTCTTGCTGCGTGATCAAATAAAATGTCTTTTGCCATTTTTTTAAGATTTTATGATTGTTTAAATTATTCTGTTATACAATTGCGAGTATGTCTTTTTCACTCATTATCAGGTAGTCACAACCATCTACTGTGATTTCGGTTCCTGCATATTTGCCATAGAGCACGTTATCGCCAACTTTAACAGTTATGGAGGTTTCCTTATTTTCTGCCGGAATAGCAACAACCAAGCCCTGTTGGGGTTTTTCTTTAGCTGTATCAGGGATAATTATTCCCGAAGCGGTTTTTTCTTCGGCTTGGGCTGGTTTTATCACAACCTTGTCGCCCAAAGGTTTAATGTTGATTTTTTTCATATCTTTTGATTTCAATTGATTCATCAGTGTGTGAGTGGTTGTCATATTTTATGCCAAACCGAAAAAATACAAAAATCCACAAAGCAATTAGCCTGCGGGGATACAAACTCAAATAGCACATATAGCTCTGGTTTTGTTTATCTTACACACATACGAATCGCAAAACAACCAATACCAACAAAGCCCAAGTCTGAATAAATCATCCGTCGCATTTAACAGAAACATGTCACGATTGCTGACAGAAAGTCACTATAATTGACATTAACGCTTCAACCTTTTGCACTAACTGGTGGAACTTTTGAGCACAAAAAAAACCAGATCAACAAGTTGGTCTGGTTTTTTTAAAAAATATTTTTTTACTCTCCTTCTGGCTCAACAGTATTATTGGCAGGAGCCTGGAAATCAATAGGAGCAGCAGTGTTTTGCGTTGGAATCTGATCCATAATTTCAGATTGGTTTGGATCTTGAACGCCAAAATTACGTGGGATAATCATGGTAGCTGTCAGGCTTAAAACGAGCAAGGCAATGGCCAAACCCCATGAAGCTTTTTCAAGAAAATCGGCGGTTTGTCTAACACCCATAAACTGGGCTCCTCCGGAGGCAAAATTAGCGGCTAACCCACCACCTTTAGGATTTTGAACAAGCACAATGAGTCCGAGCAGGATGCTTACGACTAAAATCAATATTGAAACAAAAATATACATCGAATTAATTTTTAAGTATTTAGTTCCTTTTCTGCTTTTTTAATCAGGGCTGCAAAGTAAGTACTTTTTTCCGGATATTTCAAACTTAATTTTTGATAAATTTTTACGGCCTTTTGCAGATGACCCTGATCGTAATAAATGGTGGCTAAAGTTTCGCTTATAATGCTTTCCTGATCAACGATACTTTCTCTTGCTTTTTCGGCAGGATTAAAAAAAGCAGCTTTTGGCCGAGATATACTGGGCTGATTGCGAATGAACTCATTAAGTATTTCATCTTTTGATTTTGGCTTTCCCGAATCATCTTCTGTTTCATCAAACGAGGGCAAGGCAACAGGCTCATTTTTCAACAAACGTTCCTTCTCAAGCTCATCAATATGGCGGTTAACAATATCCTTCAATTCCTGAATCGACATACTGATATCGGCCTCAGACTCAGGTTTTCCAACCTGTTCTTTAGGAGGAACTATCGGTGATTCCTTTACCTCCTCTCCACTTAAATCCGTCATTTTCGGTTTTACTTCCTCCCTGTCCACCTCAGACTGAACCTTTTCTGTCGGTTTTAGTTGTTCTGAAGTAGAAGGATGTGCTTCTTCATCTGGCAGCACAATCCTAACATTTTGCTCTCCGGCTCGGTCGATGTGTTTCTTGAGCATCCCGCGATCGCCAGCATAAATGGCTGTAGTTCTTAGCTCAGACTCATACCTTACATTTTTCTCTTTGTACTGGTTAACCGAAAGCAAAATCCGAGCAGTAGCAGCATAAGGGAACTCGTTTACCAATGTTCTCAAACCATCTAGCGTGGTACTATCCAGCTTGTCGGGATGATGCATAATATCGATAAACTCCTCTTTATTCATGCGTTAGTTTTTTAATAGCATACTTCAAACAATTATCACCAATTAATTACGGCTTTATTAAAAATATCATCAGCAAGCATTTCAGTAATCTCATCAATCAGTTCAGTTTTTATTGCATTATAATCGCTTGTTGATGAATAATCAATAAACTGGGTAAATTTAGTGTCAAAATCTTTATCTGGCTCATATTTATTGAAAAACCTTACTTCGATGGTTATTGATAAACGGTTTGATGCCGATGTTTGGTCAGCTTGAATAGCCACAGGTGTAGTTTTGTACTCAGTTATAGCGCCCTCCATGGCCAGATCACCTCCGCGTTCTACCATTTCGAGGTTCGTTTGACTGGTAAACTTATCGCGCAACGCATCAGTAAAAATTGAACTTAAAGTTGGTTCAACCAGCAGGGCTTGATTTGGAAAATACTGAATAGAAACCGTTTTGGCCTCAGGGGGAATTGAAGCCCCGGTAAAAGAATACACACCACACGACGTAAATGCCATAGACATGATGATCAGTCCCAAGCCAAAAATACCTCTATACACTTTTAGACCTGACATTTAGTTGATATTATATTCTTTTATTTTTCGGTAAAGGGTACGTTCAGAAATCCCAAGTTCTTGGGCTGCATTTTTTCGCTTTCCACGGTGTTTTTCGAGGGCCTTTTTAATCATTTCGTGCTCCTTATCGGTTAAAGAAAGTGATTCCTCAATAACCTCGGAGCTGTCATAATCTTCCATATCCTCCACATCGCCAGAAGGCGGGTGCGATATTTCCATCCGGTCGATAAAGCTCCGTTCCTGAGGCATCAGGTCTTTGCCCGGCTCTTTTACCAGCAAGGCTTTTGTTTGTTCCAAATCGAGATGACTATCGCCTCTGTCGATAATGTCAAGTACTATCTTTTTTAGCTCCGTCATATCTCTTTTCATATCAAAAAGAACCTTGTAAAGCAGCTCACGTTCCGAAATCTTCTCCTCATCGTGTTTGTTATACAGCACAGGAAGCCCAGTTCCAGGTGTCGCAGGAAGATATCGACTAAGGGTAGTCCCATCAATAAGTTTATCCTGCTCAATGATGGATATTTGCTCGGTAATGTTCTTCAGTTGACGAATATTACCAGGCCAGTAATAATTGATTAAAACACGCACAGCATCATCGCTTAACTGAAGTGGTGGCATACGGTATTTTTCGGCAAAATCGGCAGAAAACTTCCTGAAAAGCAAGTGTATATCGTCCTTACGTTCGCGTAATGGGGGTACAAATACAGGCACAGAGTTAAGCCTGTAAAACAAATCCTGCCTGAATTTTCCTTTTTCGATGGCCTTAGGTATGTCAACATTGCTGGCGGCAACCACCCTAACATTGGTTTTAACCACCTTGGATGAGCCCACTTTAAAAAACTCTCCTGTTTCGAGCACCCGAAGTAACCTAACTTGCGTAGAAAGAGGCAGTTCAGCAACCTCATCGAGAAAAATAGTGCCGCCATCTGCCACTTCAAAATATCCTTTACGTGCTTCGTGAGCACCTGTAAAAGAGCCCTTTTCATGACCAAACAACTCCGAATCAATTGTTCCTTCGGGTATGGCACCGCAGTTTACGGCAATATAATGCCCATGCTTTCGGGTACTGGCCTGATGAATAACTTTCGGAAAAACTTCCTTCCCCGTTCCACTTTCGCCGCTAATTAGTACCGTTAGGTCTGTTGGAGCTACCTGCATGGCAATATCAATAGCGCGGTTGAGCAGCGGAGAGTTCCCAATGATACCGAATCTTTGCTTTACCGACTGTACTTCCATCTGTATATACTATCTTTTTTTAATCTCATAAAAGTAATAAAACTTTTGGCACGTCTCTCGTTGCGCCATTTTATCTTAAAACAGCTTCAAACTGCCGTTCCAGAGCTGTTCGTATGCGGGACATGGTTTTTTCGATCACCTTGTCAGTAAGCGTTTTTTCTTTGTCTTCAAGCACAAACGACAAAGCATACGATTTTTTGTCGGCAGATATTTTCTCACCTTCATAAATATCAAAAACCGAAACGGCTTGCAACAAATTTCGCTCGGCTTTAAAAGCCGCTTCTTTCAAGTCAGAAAAACGAATATTTTTATCTAACAACAAGGCCAAATCGCGCCTTACCGTTGGAAACTTTGACACCGGCACATAAGAGATATTACTGGTGCTTATTAGCCTGAATGCCTGTGTCCAGTTAATTACAGCCACAAAAACCTCCTGTTTTATATCAAATTCCTTTAGCATCTTACTCTTAACGGAGCCGATAAAAGCCAATTCGTTATTTGAATGCATATAGGCTATCCCTTCTGAAAAATCATTGTTGGCCAATGTGTCGATGGAAATTCTTTTGCGATCGATACCCAACCTGGAAACAATGGTTTCTAACCAGCTTTTCACATCATACAAGCTAACGCGCTCAGCCGTTTTGTGCCAGCTTTCGCCCTCCAACTTGCCCGTAGCCATCATAATCAGGTGTTTTTCCTCGTGGTAGTTTTTCACGCCTTTGCCGGGATCAAAATTCTCTTTTTGCCGATAAACCGTGCCAAACTCAAACATTTTCAGATTGCTTTCTTTTCGGTTGAGGTTGTATGCAAAAGTTTCAATTCCACCAAAAAGAAGCGATTGCCGAAGTACGTTGAGATCTTTACTTAAAGGGTTAAGCAATTGTACGTTTGCAGCACTGTCAAACTTCTGGCTTAAATCAGCATATGCCGACTTGGTGAGCGAATTGTTAATCATTTCGGTTAAACCCTGCGCCACCAGATAATCTGAAATAATTAGTTGTATTTTTTCAGCATCAGGGTTTTGACGAAAACTCAAAGAAGTATGCAATTTGCCATCAGAATCAATGTTGTTGATTCCATAAATACGTAAAATTTCCTCAATTACATCAACTTCGCGTGTTACGTCAACCTTATACGTTGGAACGGATAACAACAGTCCATCAGTCAGATTCTGTTCAATTTTAATTTCAAGATCCTCAAGAATGGTTTTGATGATGTCGCGATCAATAGACTTTCCAATCAGCCGATCGACGTGAGCATAGCTAATCTCCACAACCTTAGGCAATATCAGATGTGGATAAACATCTTTTATTTCGGAAGACACGGTTCCGCCCGCAACCTCCTGCATAAGCAGAACGGCACGTTTTAGCGCGTAAATCGTTACGTTTGGATCGACGCCCCGCTCAAAGCGGAATGAAGCGTCGGTTTGTAGCCCATGGCGTTTTGACGTTTTTCGGATATAACGGGCATCAAAACAAGCACTTTCCAGAAATATATTTCTTGTTGCGGCTGTTACACCTGAAGACAATCCGCCAAAAACACCTGCCATACACATACCTGATTCGGCATTACAAATCATGAGGTCTTCGTGATTTAACTTACGCTCTTCACCATCGAGGGTTACAAAAGGAGTGTTTTCGGACAGCGTTTCTACCACAACCTTTTTTCCGATGATTTTATCTGCATCAAAAGCATGTAAAGGCTGACCGGTTTCGTGCAAAACAAAGTTGGTAACATCCACAATGTTATTCACTGGCCTCACACCAATACGCATCAACTTGGTTTTTAGCCACTCGGGCGATTCTTTCACCTGAATACCGCTCAAGGTAACGCCAGCATAACGCGGACAAGCTTCAATATTTTTTACTTCAACATCAATATCTAGGGCATTGCTAGCAACCTGAAAAGCATCCACTTCAGGCCATGAAAATTTATACTTACGGGTGTTAAATTCACGATTTAACCCAGCAGCCAAATCACGGGCAACACCAACATGTGAAACCGCATCCGATCGGTTTGGTGTAAGTCCGATTTCAAGTATGGTATCATTTTCAACCTTAAAAAAATCGGCAGCAAGGTCTCCTGTTTTCACCTCTGCAGGAAGCACCATTATTCCGTCATGAGATGTGCCCAACCCGAGTTCGTCTTCAGCACAGATCATTCCTTCGGAAACCTCACCTCGAATTTTAGACTTTTTTATTTCAAACGACTCCTCCCCGCTGTATAGCCGTGTACCAACTGTAGCCACCAACACCTTTTGTCCTGCAGCCACATTGGGTGCACCACAAACAATGGGCAATACAATACCACCACCTATATCTACTGTGGTAACGCTAAGCTTATCAGCGTTTTCGTGTTTGGAACAGGTAAGTACTTCGCCCACGACGATCCCTTGCAGTCCGCCTGCTACCGTCTGAAACACCTCTGTGCCCTCCACTTCCAAGCCTGTGTCGGTGAGCACTTTAGAAACCACTTCGGGCGACACATCCAAATTGATATATTGCTTAAGCCAGTTATACGAAATCTTCATTTTATGCTGTTTAAATCTAAAAGTGCAAAATTAACAATTTCAAGCAAGCAAATAGCGGATGATTTCAAATGTGAACAATCAAGAGATGCGACTCCAATTGACAGATTTCTGTTTGTTTTTGAGTAGCTGACTGCGCAAGAGCTCATTTTCGGGGCTGGAAAGTTGTTCATCTTTCTCCAAAATTTGCTCAGCTACTTTTCGGGTGAGGGCAATCAAATCGCCATCCTGAGCCAGATTAGCAATACGCAAATCAAGCACCCCCGACTGCTGTGTTCCTTGCATATCGCCAGGTCCACGCAGTTTTAAATCGGCCTCTGCAATCTCAAAACCATCATTGCTGCCCACCATAATCTCTAAACGCTTTCGACCTTCGTTGGTGAGTTTATTACCCGACATCAGAATACAATAAGATTGATCGGCACCCCGTCCCACACGTCCACGCAGCTGATGCAGTTGCGACAGCCCGAAACGCTCTGCATTTTCAACAATCATCACTGAAGCATTAGGCACATCAACACCTACTTCGATAACGGTGGTAGAAACCATAATATTCGTTTTACCTTCCACAAATCGCTGCATTTCAAAATCCTTTTCTTCAGGTCTCATCTTCCCATGCACAACGCTAACCTGATACTTCGGCAGGGGAAAATCGCGCTGAATAAGCTCAAAACCATCCATCAGGTTTTTTAAGTCAAAATTTTCAGACTCGTTTATCAACGGAAAAACCACATAAATCTGCCGGCCTAGCTCAATCTGTTTTTTCATAAACCCAACCACCAGCAACCGTTTCGAATCAAAATAATGGAAAGTTTTAATGGGTTTTCGCCCCGGAGGCAACTCATCAATAACCGACACATCCAAATTTCCGTATAAGGTCATAGCCAGAGTACGCGGAATAGGTGTGGCAGTCATTACCAACACATGCGGTGGGACAGTACTTTTTTTCCACAAACGGGCTCGTTGCACAACCCCGAAACGATGTTGCTCATCGATAACCACAAAACCTAGCTGACTAAATTTTACAACATCTTCAATTACAGCATGTGTACCAATAAGCAAGTTTAGCTTGCCTGAAAGAAGTCGCTCATGAATCAAAGTACGTTGTTTCTTTTTCGTTGATCCGGTAAGCAAAGCTACTTCAACATCCATATCGCCTAACATCGCGGTAATGCTTTTAAAATGCTGGGTTGCTAAAATTTCAGTAGGTGCCATAATGCAAGCCTGAAATCCATTGTCGATAGCCAGAAGAGAAATCATGAGTGCCACCAGTGTTTTGCCGCTACCCACGTCTCCCTGTAAAAGCCGGTTCATCTGCCTTCCTGTTTTCATATCAGTTCTGAGTTCACGAATAACCCGTTTTTGGGCATTGGTCAACTCAAAAGGAAGATACATGTCGTAAAATGTCATAAACAATGCACCCACCTGTTCAAAAACATGACCTGAGATTCGCTTGCGCAGATGGTTTTTTTGGGTAAGCAAATCAAGCTGAATAAACAACAGCTCTTCAAATTTAAGCCTACGGGTTGCCAATTCAATATTCGATGGTTTCTGTGGAAAATGAATATTTAAAAGAGCCGCTTTCCTATCGGCAAGTTGATATTTTTGCAAGAGGTATGCCGGAATATTCTCACGAACCTGCAGCAGCGACTGGTTTAACAGTTCCCGGATCAAAAACCCGATACTTCGACTGCCCAAACCGGCATTCTTCAATTTCTCGGTTGTGCTGTATATACCCTCCAGCCTAGGGCCAGAAACCGTTTGAGGCTCTCCTTTATCTTCCTCCACTTCAGGATGTACCAGATTAAAACTATTCCTAAACACCGAAGGCTTTCCGAAAATAAAGAAGGTCTTTCCGAGCAAAAATGTACTAAGCACCCACCTGAGACCACGAAAAAAAACCAAATCGATCGATCCCGTTTTATCAGCCACCGTTACCGTAACATATTTTAGCCTCTTTTCTCCACTCGATGCAACCGATCTTACCATGCCACGTATCTGCACATAAACCGTATCACTAACAACATCTTTAATATTAACCACTTGACTTTTGTCGACATACCGAAATGGATAATAGTTGATTAAATCGTCATATGTCGCAATACCAAGCTCTTTGGTAAGTATTTCAGCCCTTTTGGGGCCAACTCCTTTGAGGTAAGTAATTGGTGTGTCAAAAATATCGGACATGAATACGATTTAGCGCAAGCGCAAAGTTAGCGATTATCTTTCACTGCTTTATAAAAACAAAGATGCAAAAAAAAGCCCCGCATTTGCGAGGCTAAATATTTTTCAGAACACAATTAGTATTGCCAAAGGTCTTCTTCAAAGCGGAACATCTCGCGTTTTATACGATCTGATTCGAGCAGCGCATCAACGCTGGTAGCATATGAATTGATACGTCTGTCGTACACATTTTGCTCTTTGTAGATGTAGCTGGCGAACAACCGTTTCCAAAAAAGCTCATCATAGGTAAGACGCATAGCCGAGTTAAACTCATTGAACACGAGTGCCTGGCCAAGTACTTCGCGTGCCTGTGCATAACTTATCCAGAACATAGGCTCGGTAACTTCTTGACCATCACGTTCTTTAATCATTACAGGACACAAGGCAATTATACGAACCATCATCTGGCTACGTTGTTTATCAAAATACCAATCTTCCTTAACCCGAAGCCGCATAACTTTACTAGGATCGAACGAGGTAATAATTACCGTATCGTATTCCTCGTAAGGGGGATAAGGTCTTCTCCCCATTTGATGAAGCGTATCAGTTTGACGTCCAACTACTTTATTGTAGGTAATAGGCACTAACAGCTCATCGGTATTCGACAAATCGTAAGCAGTAAAGTGGCCACCTTCTTTCAGGGCATCGAGAATGACCATGATAAAAGACTTCCAGTTTTGCTGTGCATCGAGTGGGTAATAGAATTTCTGATTAAATTTTTGTCTAAAATCAATTTCTCTCCAAATCCGTTTCGACCACATAACATCGGCCTTACGTATTGTTGGAAAAGGAATTGGTTTAACATCCACACTCCACGATTCTTCCGGAAACAACCCGTCGATAGGGGCATCATCAATAATCTGTGCAACTGTAGTTAAGGACAGCAGCATGGAGAATGTGAAAAGGGCTACAAATAATTTTTTCATCTAATTAAATTTTTATTATTTAAGTTCCAAGTTCACAGGGTTCAAGGCACGAATACTGCCATCGGGACCCTGCGACTGAATATTTTCAAAGAAGAATTTCTGCTTTGCTTTACCACTTTTTATCAGGTTAACTACCTCAGGGGTAAACTGGTTTCCTCTGATATTTTTCGGGATAAAGTCGCCATTGATAATGGTAGCAAAAGTGTAGGAGGTTACGATAAAATAAAGGTCAAAGTTAAAGTCCTCCATGTCGGGGATAATAGCACCAGCACTTAAAAGTACGTTTTTATCTACAGAACCACCTGTTTGTCCGGCGATTTTAGCAATTGGATCAGGGACACGTTTTACACGAAATTCCGAAGAACCAAGTTGCAGTACTTTGCCATCAATCTCAGCAGTTGCACTAACTGTGGCTTCACTTTTTCCGGCTGGTTTTTTGTCGATTCTAACAATCCAATCATTTGATTTTGGATCCTTTTTTAGTATGCCGGTTGAAATTACAGGACGAATTTTATCCTGAGGGAGGCCAGGTGACGAAATAGAAACCGGATTATCAACACCAATATAAAACACGTTCATTTTCAATGGAGCTACTGTAAGTGCCGGAGGAGCAACGATATATTCGCCTGAGTAGTCGTACAACTTTACTTCACCTGTAGCAGGGTCGCGCATAATAATCTCACCTGCATAACGCTGCAAACCTTCGGTATTGGTATTAAACTCAAGGTTGATAATACCCTGATCACCTTTAATAAGTTGGGCGCGGCTCATGTTGGCTTCGGTTACTTCATCAACACCTTGCAAAACACGGGTTTCAAGCGCGGTTTTAGAGTCGTAGGCTGCTACCAGCACTTCGGCTTCGTACTTCTGACCTTTAAAAACGTAGGTACTTTTTGGAATAACCTTGGCGGCCACATTGTCAAATTTAAAATCCTTTTCACTTACCTGACTATATAGGTAGTTAAGAGAGTTAAATTGAGCAGAGCGCACCTCTGCAATAATTTTATTAACAATGGTAATATCTGCAGCCAAAATGGTGTGATAAAAATTATGCATCTCCCAATTCTGGCGCATACCATCAGCATTGCGGTACTCGCCATTTGTTTGCAGTCCTATCCTATCTGAATCTTCGGGAAGCCCCATTGCGTTGAGCACTACATCACGAAACTCCTTCATCTTAGCTGAAAGCACATAAGCCTCACCCTTATCACCGGGACGAACCAAGTAATTGGTGGTTTCGTTGTACTTGTCTTTGGTAGGAACTAGATGTAATTCAAGTACTTTACGTTGTTTACCATTGATAATGGTATCGACATAATACAAATTCAATATTTCGAGAGAGTCCTTACGCTCCGAAACTTCGACAAGTTTGTATTTCAGATAGTCGAGGTAATTAAGAAAGACCTCGGCACTGTTTTGAACATCCTGTGCCTTTTCCCAGTAGGGTCCTACTTTGGTTTTATTCAAATTATACTGCCCCTCAAACTTGGCATACGATTCCGAAATTTTGACAGCCACGCTTTCGTTGGTAGTTTCCATGGATTTGTTCACAATAAGGAACGCATCCAGAATCTCCTTAGAAACGTTAAGCGCCAGCAGTGCGGTGAGTACCAAGTACATCATCGAAATCATTTTCTGCCGTGGGGTTTCTTTATATCCAGCCATTTTTTAATTATTTAATTATGGAAAAATCCGTGATTACTAACGATGAGAATACTAACTGTTCATGTTCATGGCAGTAAGCATATTGCCATAAACTTTGTTCAGTGAGCTCATGCGTTGAGTCAGGGTTTCCATCTGACCGGAGAATTCAGCTGTTGACGACGCTGATTTTTCAAGTTTATCAAGGAATTCACTCATTGTAGTCTGCAATTTTGATGACGATTCAACAGCTTGGTTAGAACCTTGCAATTGGATTTCGTAAATAGCGTTAAGAGCAGAAAGGTTTTCAGCTATTTTCCGTAATTGTTCGTTGTAAGCACCACCTTCGAGGGCTGTAAAGTCAAGTGCCTGAACCGATTTAGATAATAATTGTGCTGATTTTTCGTAGCTATCGGCCAAAACTTGTGCCGATTCGGTAGCGGATTTTACTGTTCCGGCAAATACTTCGGTGGTAACGGCATCACGTTTCATGCTGTCAGCCACTTCTTCGTAAGTACTAGCAAGAATAGAAGCACCATCGCTAACTTTTTTCACGTTGGTGGCATAATCTCCAGCAGCTTCTACATCTTTATCAATAACCACACCCAATTTTTGTGCAGAGCCTGAAGCAGATTTCATGTTTTTGTAAAACTCTTCCGAAGCAACGGCAGCATCAGTAAAGCTATTAAGTTTGGTAGCGTTGTCTGATAATTTTTCCATCCCCACACCGAGTCGTTCGATTGCCTTTTGATCAATTTGGGCTTTTTCCAACATTTCGTCTAAACGTTCGGAGGGTGATTTACTCTTTTTCAATTCTTTGTCTTTTACACTACCATACATTCCTGCTAATTCAGGATAAACAAGACTCCAATCGGGTTCTATAAAAGGAGGTTCAAATGCAGACAGGAAGAAGATAAGACCTTCAGTTCCCAAACCGACGATAAGCATTTCGTCAGCATAAGGGTAGTGATTAATTTTGAATAACGCACCAATCAATACGACAGTAGCTCCCCAGCCGTATACGAAACTCATAATTTTTTTATACTTCCTTGATTTTACAAAACTAAATAAGCCCATGACTTTCTTTTTTTAAATGTTGGTTATTGGTTTGATTTACTAATTATATACTCTTGATGCTTTGTTCGGATTGTCTCCCTTGTTTCTGCCCAGATAAGGTTGGATGGTTCTGAAACCGATATACGATTTCGCGGTGTCCTGGTATTCGAATGTTCGGGTGGTAACCTGCAGATAGTAGGCAATATCTTTCCATGAACCACCTCTGATAACTTTACGTTTCATTACTGGTGGGTCATCTTCTTTGGCGCTATAGGTATAATTGGGGTTCATGTCCCAGGTAAAGTTATACGAAGCTGGATCGTAGGCACTGTTTGTCCATTCAGCTACGTTTCCGGCCATATCATAAAGTCCCCAGTCGTTTGGAGGAAAGTGACCTGCAATAACAGTGCGCAGACCACCATCGCCAATATAGTTACCTCTTTCGGGCTTGAAGTTAGCCAAGAAACAACCCTTCTCGTTGCGGGTATATGGCCCACCCCAAGGATAAGGATTCAAGGCGTAACCACCACGAGCGGCCCATTCCCATTCAGCTTCGGTAGGCAATCTGAACTCGGCCAGTTCGATGCCCCCTTTTTTTGAACGTAAGGCAGCATTTTTAAACTCTGTTCTCCAAACGCAAAAAGCTTTGGCTTGTTTCCAGTTTACACCTACCACAGGATAGTTGTCGTATGCTGGATGCCAAAAATACTTTTCAGTCATCGGGTCGTTAAACGAGTAAGTATAATCATGAATCCATGCTAGCGTGTCGGGATAAACCGCTATGGTTTCTTTGCGCACATATACAGAGCGATCGCGTAAACCTTGTGGACGGTTAGATAAACCAGCATTCCGAAAGTCAGCACTTTCTGAGAAATCCTTCTTTGCAGCAGCATGAAGATCCACCCAGTAGTATTCATACATTAACTTACGTGTATCAATTTCCTTACGGCGGAAATAACGCTCATGCTCTGGCAAGAACATGTCTTCGAGCACATCACGTACATCCTGATCTTCACTGTTCCATTCAATATCGGTTTTCCAGTTAAGAAATGGAGGATCATACACTTCGCCAGTTTTTTCATTTTCCTCTATCAAATACTCTTCGGGGCGCACATCACCAAGCATAGTGCGGGCGATTGAATCGCGCACCCAACGAACGAACATCCGGTATTTATCGTTCGTGATTTCTGTTTCATCCATATAAAATGCCGATACGGAAATCGTTTTTGGTTGAATCAGGTGACTATGCGTCAAATCTTCGTCACCTGCACCCATAGTATAACTTCCCTGGGGGACGAAAACCATTCCATATGGATCGGGTTGATAAAAGGGTTTGGAATTCTTTCGTGTTCCAACAAGTTCGCCATTTCCGGAGTTGCTGCAACTACTCAGGAAAGTAATGACCAACAGGTATAAAATCAGTCGTTTCATTCTGTGATTTTTGATTTATGCGATTATTCCTTT
>CAYWNI010000013.1:0-19102 GCA_964459525.1 uncultured Lentimicrobiaceae bacterium
AAAGGTTCGCCCATACCCATGTAAACCAGGTTGGTAAGCATTTCACTTTCAGGAAGACTGATAACTTGGTTAATGATTTCGCCGGCGGTTAAATTGGCCTGTAATCCTTGTTTACCGGTCATGCAAAACAAGCAACGCATTTTACAGCCTACTTGCGATGAAACACAAAGTGTAGTGCGTTTGGATTCAGGAATATATGCGGCTTCTACATCACCTTTTTGACCCACCGAAAACAGGTATTTTTTTGTGCCGTCGGTCGAAGATTGAACGGCAGTGGGAGATGTGCGCCCCACAGTATAAGATTCAGCGAGTAAGAGGCGGGCTTTTTTCGACAAGTTGGTCATATCGTCAACCGATTCAACTTTTTTTTGATACAACCATTCGGCAATTTGTCGTGCAGTGTACCCCGGAAATCCCAGTTTTTTGGTGATTTCTTGCAGCTGCGCCAACGTATTACCGAGTAGCGGTTCTTTCATTAATGGGGATGGAATCATGGTCCTATTTTTGGCAAAAGTAACAAAGTTACCTGATTGTATTTGCCTGTTGAAAGGACAGTTCTGAAAGAAAGTAGAGGCAAATCCCCCGAAAATTGTTAACTATTTCGGGGGATTTAAGCAAATTACTCTCCTTTTTTATAAACAACGGCCACTACAGTTACATCGTCACCACCCATGTTGATGGTCATGCCGTAGGGCTTGTCTTTTTTAATATCAATTTGAGCTTTTCCGGCTTTTCCGGTAAGTTGCTGCCAGATGGTAACAGCCTGATGCACGCCTGTTGCACCGGTAGGATGGCCCCAGCCGATGAGTCCGCCGGTAGTGTTGGTAGGTAGTTGGCCGTCTCTGGAAGTTTTTCCATCGGCCACAAAATCACAACCTTCACCTGGTTTAGCAAGTCCGAGAGCTTCTATAACCAAAATACCGGCTATAGAAAAACAATCGTGGAGTTCCAACGTGCCGAGCTTATCAACTGTAATGCCAGCACTTTCCAATGCCTGATGAGCCGCTTTTTTGATGGTTTCGAGTTCAGTTAAATTAGTAGGATCGTTGGTGATATTGCGAATAACCTGCGCCCAGCCTACTACTTCAACAGCATCCTTTTTTTCGACACCTATTTTCGCTAGTCCTTCTTCAGAGCAGATGGCAATACCAGAAGCTCCGTCAGAAACTTTAGAACAGTCGAGCACTGTGAGGTGATCAACAAAACTTCTGCCGTTGGGTTTCATGCCATAAGCTACAGCAAATGGATCTTTTTCGGTGTTTTGGTGTTCCTGTGCTGTTGGGTCGAGGCGTGCATTTTCGATTGCGTTAGCATACCAGCGGGCCATTCCTTTTCGGGCACGGTCGTAGTCGTATTTTTCATAATACGCACCTGCCCTGTCGCTAAATTGACCTGGAAAAAAGTAAGCGTGTCCGGTTTTGCGACGCTGATACCAGCCTGCACCAGCCAGAATATCAGCTCCATAAATGGCTTTTACTGTATTTTGAACTTCAACACCCATGGTGAGAACCACATCGGCAGTTTCTGACAACACGGTTTTTATTCCATTCATTAGCGCCAAGCCTCCAGATCCGCATGCTCCTTCAACCGAAGTAGCAGGTTTCCATTGTAATCCCTCGTCTATGTAAGGAATAAAACCAGGCAAATTGGCTTGCTTGTTGAAACGTGCTGCCATAAAATTTCCAATTACAGCTTCGTCCACGTTTTCGGCGCCGCCAATTTGATCCAGCACGCCTTTTCCGGCTTCTTTGATGTAATGCTCCAAGCCCGGTCGGGGTTTCTTGGGATTAAACTCTCTTCTTCCGGTACCAAGCGAAATGGTATTGTACCCGGCTGTCATGTATATTTTTTTTCTCAATTTTTTCATCTTTTCTCAATTTTTTATGGTGATAATCGCCAGAATTAAAGGGATCAAATTAGTCGAAATATTCATTTATCGGACCATAGGCATGATAAAATCCGGTGAGCATAACCGTGTTTACATGGTCGGTATGTTCAGAGACTTTATCGCTAACCAGCTTGAGTCCAATATCTTTCGATCGTTTTCCGTAGTCGATGGCGATAGCAGCTCCTAACGCATCCAAAGATTTTAGGTCATTGAAAAAAGCGGTGAGTTTGGTCTCTTTGCTCTTATCGCGCATGATGTTTTTCCAAACCACCTGACTGTCGGGCATTTCTCCGAGCATTTCATCACACTCTTCTTGGAATTTCTCCAGATCTACATACTCCTGTTTGTGGGTATCCCAAACCGAGGTAATGCGGCCTCCTTTGTATTTCAAAAACCCATCTTTTTGTGCACCACTTGAATGCTGTCCGCCTTTTACGCCTTGAAGCATCATTTTGTCGAGAAGTTCGCTATGCAAAACTTCGTCGGTAACAAATGGGTTCATCACGTTAAGAATAAACTGAACAACATCAATCCCTACATAATCAATAAGTTGAAAAATGCCCATGGGACGAACCAGATAATCCTGAGTTACTTTGTTTACCATGTAAATGGCCTTGTAAAGTGGAAATTCGTTTTCGGCAGCAAGCTCTTCGGCTTCTTTAATGCCATGTAAGGCATCGCGCATGAAGTGACCGTTACCAATAAATCCAGCAAAATCGTTCGAGGGCACTATAATTTTTCGCAGACTTTTAGCATACTGATGGGCAAATTCAACCACCGTTTCAGTTGTATTTGGTGTTATAATTACTTCAACAAGTCGTTGAATAGCTGGTGGATTATAAAAATGAAACCCCAAAATACGGCCTTTAAGTCCGGCCTCTGCTTCAATTAAATTAATTGGGACGGAAGAAGTATTGGTAAAATACCAAGGCTGGTTTGGGTTGTTTTTGTCGATGTTCGAAAGCAGTTTAACCTTAAGGTCTCGGTTTTCGCTCACAGCTTCAAAAACAAGGTGTGAATGATAAGCGGCTTCGATAGAAGTTACCGGACGCACAACATTAAGCACATCAAAAATATACTCATCGATGACTTCGTAGTTTTCTACCAAGTCGTCGCGATCGGCATACATTTGTCGCAGCAAGACGGTTTTTTTCTCAGCAGCTTTACGTATTTGATCGCGTAGGTATTTCATAAGCCCCGACAGCCCAGTCGGCGACACGTCGATAGCGTTTAAAACAAAAGCTTTGTCTTTGTTTTCGGGTTTCAGACTGAGGTCGGCCATTTCAATGGCGGTCAGTAGCAAGATGCCACTACCCATTTTTCCGGCAGCACCCAAAACTGAAACGTTCTGTAATCTTTCGTCGTAAGTCATGTTATTAAGTTATTTTGTTCATGTAATATGTTCATTATTTAATGCTATTCAAGTTACCAATTTGGTTTTCTTTTTTCCAGAAATGCCGTCATTCCTTCTTTTCCTTCGCGGCCTTCGCCGAAAAGCGTACCAAATTCAACAGCCTCCAAATTCTCACCTTCAATAAAGGGCAAGTCGCATCCATGCCGAACTACTTTTTTTACCTTTTTTATTGCTTCGGGTCCTTTTGAAGCAATATTGCGGGCTATTTTAAGCACCTCCTCCATAAGCAGTTCCGGCTCAACAACCTTCTGTATCAAACCCATTTGCAATGCTTGCTCGGCTGTAAACATGTCGGCGGTCATAAGCATATACAACGCATTTCCCATGTTGGTTAGCCGCGACAGACGCTGAGTGCCGGCATATCCTGGAATTAGTCCGAGATTAACCTCTGGTTGGCCAAATTTGGCTTTGCTGCTGGCGATGCGAAAATCGCAACCCATGGCCAGTTCAAGTCCTCCCCCAAGAGCAAAACCATTGATAGCAGCAATAACAGGAATGTCAAGTTTGCCAAAGCTACTAAAAGTGCGCTGTCCTAATCTGGAAAAAGCCTCGCCCTCATCTTGGCTTTTATTCACCATCTCGGCAATATCGGCACCGGCAACAAATGCTTTCCCTTCACCTGTAATAACAAGCACCTTCACCGATTTATTCAATCCTATTTCTTGCACCTTCATGTCCATTTCTATAAAAAATCTGGTGTTTAGTGCATTTAAGGCTTGAGGCCGGCTAATTGTAACAATGGCCAGACCGTCAATAATTTCTGTTTTAAGAATTTCGTACTTCATGGATTTTATTTTGAGCTTTCAAAGGTAAAAAAAAATCATATATAATTATCACTATATACCTATACTGACTCTATTGTTAAACAATACTATTGTGTAATTATAACTGTTGGCTCAGCATTTTGGCTGCTAATATCGTTTCTCCTTTCCTTCCAATTTATTACTTTCGCAGCCTCACAAAAGCAGAGTTTTTTTATGAAACATTTATTTTTAGCAATCACATTAATTTTGAGTATACAGATGATGGCACAAACGCAAAAACCAGAAACGCTGGTAGTTATACACACTACCATGGGCGACATTACCGCCAAATTATACAACGACACCCCACAACACCGCGACAATTTTATCAAGCTGGTAAACCAAGGATGGTACGAAGGCTCGCCTTTTCACCGTGTTATCAGTCAGTTTATGATTCAGGGTGGTGGCAATGCCGATGGCCGTCAAGATCCGGGATATACCGTTCCTGCCGAGTTTACATCCAACCACGTCCACAAAAAAGGAGCCCTTTCCGCAGCACGCATGGGCGATCAGGTAAACCCAAAAAAAGCCTCCTCCGGCTCACAGTTTTACATCGTGCAAGGACAAGTTGTGCCACCAGCCTATTTGAATCGGTTTGCTTCCCAGTCGGGAATTCAATACACACAAGAACAAGTTGACACCTACTCAACCCTTGGCGGCACACCACATCTTGATGGCGGTTACACCGTGTTTGGTGAAGTGGTAGATGGCATGGGTGTGATAGACAAAATTGCTGCTGTAAAAACAGGCCCTGGCGACGTGCCAGTAACACCTGTCACCATGACCATAGAAATACTCGAGTAACCGGTTAGAACTGCAAACAATGAAAGAAAAAATAACGGCGCTGTTGGCCGAAATAATGGCCTTTTCAACAACTTCAGTCGAAGAGCTGGAGGCTTTCAGAATTAAATACCTAAGCAAAAAAGGACTTATCCCAGCCTTGTTTGCCGACTTTAAAGAAGTACCTGCCGATCAGCGCAAGGAGATGGGGCAACTGCTCAACGAGCTTAAAAACAAAGCCCAAGATCAGGTGGAGGCATTGCGCACTGCGCTGGACACAGCTACTACTGAAGTTTCATTAGACAACGACCTGACCCTACCGCGCATGGCTCCTCTTGGAGCAAGGCATCCGCTTTCGGTGGTGCGCAGCGAGATCATCGACATTTTTTCACGCATTGGTTTTTCTATTTCCGAAGGGCCAGAGATAGAAGATGACTTTCATAACTTTACTGCGCTAAATTTCCCGCAAGAGCATCCGGCACGCGACATGCAGGACACTTTTTTTATTTTCAAAAATCCAGATTTGGCACTGCGCACGCACACTTCGTCGGTGCAGGTAAGGGTGATGCAAAACAGCAAACCGCCTATACGCACCATTTCGCCAGGACGTGTGTTTCGCAATGAGGCCATCTCTGCCAGAGCACACTGTATTTTCCACCAAGTTGAGGGTTTGTATGTAGACACAGATGTTTCGTTTGCCGACTTAAAACAAACGCTTTTTTACTTTGCAAAAGAACTTTTCGGACAAAATACCAAAATCAGGTTTCGCCCCAGTTATTTTCCCTTTACCGAGCCATCAGCCGAGATGGACATTTCTTGCAATATCTGCGGCGGCTCGGGGTGCAACATCTGTAAATACACCGGTTGGGTAGAAATTCTGGGCTGCGGCATGGTCGATCCGGCAGTGCTAGAGTCGTGCAACATCGACAGCGAAAAATATACCGGGTTTGCCTTTGGCATGGGCATCGAACGCATTACCATGCTCAAATACCAAATAAACGACCTGAGGCTGTTCTTTGAAAACGATGTGCGCTTCTTGGAGCAGTTTAAGGCGGCGTTTTAACATCAACGCACTTTCAAATACCTGCGATATCAATCTGGCAATTTTATAACATACGGTTTTATCCGTATTTTTGCTGTTATTTCCAAACTACTAATACGTTCTATACCTATGAAATTATACCCTATCGAAACCGGAAACCTTAAGTTGGATGGTGGCGCCATGTTTGGCGTAGTGCCCAAAGTGCTGTGGCAGAAAGCCTATCCATGCGATGAAAACAACCTGTGCAACTGGGCCATGCGCTGTTTGCTGGTTGTGGATGGAAATCGCAAAATATTGATCGACAATGGCATCGGAAACAAACAGGACGAAAAGTGGCTAAGTCATTATTATTTGAATGGCGATGATACCCTCGACGATTCTTTAGCGAAAGCAGGATTTTCGGCCAACGACATTACCGATGTAATTATCACCCACATGCATTTCGACCATTGCGGAGGAAGTGTGAAGTGGAATGATGATAAAACGGGTTATGCGTTGGCATTTCCAAACGCTATTTACTGGACAAGCAAACAACAGTTTGAATGGGCAACCAATCCCAACCGCCGCGAAAAAGCTTCATTTCTAAAAGAAAATATTCAACCCATCCTGGACAGCGGTCAGTTGCATTTAATTGAAGAAGAAGGAGAATACATACCGAACATTACTTTTAAACTGTATAACGGGCACACCGATGGTCAGGTAATTCCACACATTTCGGTTAATGGAAAAACGGTTGTTTTTATGGCCGATCTTATGCCTGCCGCAGCCCATATTCCCATGCCTTGGATTATGGCCTACGACACCCGTCCGCTGGTGACGTTAAAGGATAAAGAGCGGTTTTTTGGAGAAGCTGTTTCAAACAATTATATTTTGTTTTTTGAGCACGATTTGTACAACGAAGCCTGCACTTTAATGGATACACCAAAAGGTGTTAGGGTGGAAAAGTCGGGCACTTTGGCTGATTTTTTATAGACGTAACAAATGGATAAGCCCATTCTGATAGAAGTTTGCTGTGGTTCATCGCAAAGTGCTGTGTATGCTCAGCAAGGTGGCGCCAACCGTGTGGAGTTGTGCCAAAATTTAGCTGCTGGCGGTGTTACCCCATCGGCTGGCGACATTCTCTGTGCCCGCGAACAGCTTTCTATCGATTTGAATGTGCTTATACGTCCCCGCGAAGGTGATTTTTTGTATTCAGACTATGAGCTACAAATCATCAAAAAAGACATCCTGTTTTGTAAACAGTCAGGCGTAGTTGGCGTGGTTTTCGGTTTTTTAACCAAAGATGGAAGCATCAATCAGAAGCTAACTGAAGAGATGATCCGCCTTGCTCGCCCGATGTCGGTTACTTTTCATCGGGCTTTCGATTTATGCCGAAACCCGCTTACTGCACTCGAACAATTGATCGATTTGGGTGTCGACAGGCTACTCACCTCAGGACAACAACCAACTGCTATCGAAGGGGCTGCGCTCATCAGACAACTGGTGTTGCAGGCGGGAAATTACCTCTCCATAATGCCGGGTTCGGGTATCAGAGAACACAACATTGAAAACCTGATTCAACTGACCGGAGCAAGAGAGTTTCACGTAAGTGCACGAAAACAGGCTAAGAGTGGCATGACCTACCAACCCGTTGGAGTGGATATGAGCAAACACGGTAGCAATTTTGAACATCCGGAAATTGATGCTGCCGCCATTAAGCGCATCATGCAAATAATAACAAAACGTTAAAACCCTCAGTTCATGGCCAAACACAACGAACTGGGAAAGAAGGGAGAAACACTGGCGCGTGGTTTTCTGCAAGAGAAAGGCTACTCAATTGTAGCTACCAACTGGCGATTTGATAAAGATGAAATCGACATCATTGCCTGGGATGGCCCGATGCTCGTTATCGTTGAGGTAAAAACGGCAAGCACAGATTATTTTGGCCCTCCCGAAGAGGCTGTCGATGCCCGAAAAGAAGCTTTTCTAATCAGAGCAACGGAGGCCTATCTCGAAGAAACCGACTTGGACTGTGAGTCTCGGTTCGATATTGTGGCCATCGTGCTTAACGACCACGAAACAAGAATAGTACATATTGAAGATGCCTTTTATCCGGAATGAAAAAACCGAAACAAGTCCTGACAAAGTTTTTAAAATCTAAAACCGGTAGATGGATTTGGCTTGCAGCCATTTTGTTGCTGTTTGTTTTAAAAATATGGCTGGGATATTGTACCCTTTGGCTGTGCGGACTTTTCGTTGCTGTGGTGGTAGCGTACACCATTTTCACCAATAAAGAGGACAACTGATTTCGCATCGCCATTTGTCGTACTTTTGCAGCCGCTAAAGCATTCAACATGAATCAAAAAAGAAATACAGGCCGATTTTCGGAAGGATCGGATAAAAAAGACCGTTTTCAAAAATCAAGGCCTGAATCCGGAAAACCATCGGGGGGAAATGAAAAACGCAAGCCTACTGAAAAATCAGGTACTGGGGGCAGTAAATCTAGTCCGCGTTTTGATAAAAGAAAACCCTCTTACAAAGCTGAATCATCGACAGATGATGCAACAAAAAGAAAAACTTCTTACAAACCAAAACCATCGACAGACGGTGCAATAAAAAGAAAACCCGGCACACGCCCTTTCGCGAAAAAGAAGACCAACGAAAAGCGGAATTTTGATGAGAACCCCGAAAGTGTTCAGGGATTAAAATCTGTTATACGTTTAAATAAATATTTGGCTGATGCAGGCATTTGCAGCCGCCGCGAGGCCGACAGGCTTATTGCAAGCGGTGTTGTTGAAATAAACGGAAAAGTAATTACCGAATTGGGCACAAAAGTTGGCCCAGGCGATCAAGTGCGCTATGGAGGCGAATCGCTGAAACGCGAAAAATTGCAGTACGTTTTGCTGAACAAGCCAAAAGGTTTTATTTCTACATCCGACGATCCTCAGGAACGAAAAACAGTAATGCATTTGGTTGAAAACGCCTGTAAAGAAAGGATTTACTCTGTAGGACGACTCGACCGAAACACCACCGGACTGCTTCTGTTTACCAACGATGGCGATTTGGCCAAAAAGCTTACTCACCCCAAACACAGGGTGCGAAAACTGTACCATGTTACCCTCGACAAGCCCCTCACAAAAAACGATTTAATCCAGATATTGAAAGGCGTAGAGCTAGAAGATGGCATGGTGCAACCCGATAAACTTGAATGGGTAGAGGATGTTTCATCGAAAAACGAAGTGGGCATAGAATTGCATTCGGGTAAAAACCGTATCGTCCGCCGTATTTTTGAAAGCATAGGTTATCAGGTTGTTAAGCTCGATCGCGTGATTTTTGCCGGACTTACCAAAAAAGATTTGCCTCGGGGGAAATGGCGTATTTTGTCAGAAAAAGAGCTTAGCATGCTCAAAATGTTGTAACCGATTGCAGTAAAAAAAACCTGTTTAAATAAAACTTTAATTTTGCCTTATGGAATCGAAACGTCAACAACGAATAAACAAACTCCTTTACGAAGACCTGAGCATCTTGTTTCAGCGCGACTTTCCACAGCTGGGTTTGGGATCGATGATTAGCGTAACCAAGGTTTTGGTAACACCTGATTTGTCGATCGCCAAGGTTTATTTAAGTCTGTTCCCCGTAAAAAGCAAAACCACTGTGCTCGAAAACATTAAAAAACATACCAGCGAAGTTAGGGGAAAACTCGGCCAGCGTATTCGTCATCAACTTCGCTTGGTTCCGGAGCTATATTTTTATATCGACGACTCACTCGACTACATCGAAAACATCGAAAACCTGCTTAAAGAGCCCTGATTACATTTTTCGCTTTTTAACAAAAAACTGTTTCCAAATAAATGAAATACGACCCCATAAAACGAAAACTAGGAGTGGTTTTTAACAGCACGCCACTTTTGCGTAAAACTTTTTATCACCTGCTCGACTTGCTGCTACTGCGCTCGTGGCACATCCGCAAAGAAATTAAATTGTGGGAGAAAACCGCTCACGGCGAACAGCATATCTTGGATGCCGGATCAGGTTTTGGCCAATACGACTACTACCTTGCCTCGAAAAACAAGAACTGGAAAATACAAGGTGTGGATGTTAAGACTGAACAAATAGCCGATTGCAATTCCTTTTTTAGTAGCGCAGGACTAACCAACGCCTCCTTTGCCGAGGCCGACCTGACCAAAATTAGCGATGTCGAACAATACAACCTGGTTTTGTGTGTAGATGTAATGGAACATATTGAAGAGGACGAATTGGTTTTTAGCAATTTTTATCGCGCGCTAAAACCTGGCGGTATGTTGTTGGTTTCCACTCCATCAGACCAAGGAGGCTCAGATGTTCATCACGATCACGACCACGAAGAAGGAGCTCACGGTTTTATTGACGAGCATGTACGCGATGGTTATGGAATCACCGACATTACCGACAAGCTGAAAAGAGCTGGTTTTTCGCGTTCACAAGTTTATTACCAATATGGTCCTCCCGGAAAACTAGGCTGGAAGCTAAGCATGAAATACCCGATAATGATGCTCAACGCTTCGGCAATTTTTTATGTGGTGCTGCCATTTTATTATCTCATCACCTTTCCTTTGGTGCTGTTGCTAAATGTATTAGATGTTCGCGGTAAGCACAATACAGGCACTGGATTGGTGGCCAAAGCCTGGAAATAACCATGACTGCCTATTTTTACCAGATCGCCCTTCTACTCAAACGGCTGCTGCTGGCATTACTTTTATTCTTTGTTGCACGGCTGTTTTTTTATCTGTTTAATTTCGGCTTGTATAGCCAGATTTCAACCGTAGAGCTTATACGCATATTTATTGTCGGCGTGCGATTCGACCTGTCGGCAATCATCTATTTCAACTTGCTTTTTATCGTGCCACACCTTATCCCGATGGGAAAAAAGTGGTTCTCAAATCCTTTTCAAAAAATACTCAAGGTGCTTTTTGTAGCGGTGAATGGGTTTTTGTTCATTTTAAACATGGCCGATTCGGTTTATTTTCATTTCGTGCAAAAGCGTTCTACTGCCGATGTGTGGAAGTTTATTGTAATGAGTGATGATGTAAAAGTGCTATTGCCCGGATTTATAGCCGATTACTGGTATGTTTCGGTGTTGGCCATTTTATTGATTTTTGTTATTTGGCGAATGTACCCGAATGGCAAAAAACAAGTTAGAGAGGAATTGGTTAAGAGAGACTTAACATACTCAAAGTGGTTGAATTTATCGATAAAAATCGTGGTGCCATTTGTTTTGCTTGGCCTAACGCTTGTCGGTGCCCGTGGCGGACTCCAACTGAAGCCCTTGGCTATAATGCATGCTTCGAAGGCTGTTTCTGCTGCTCAAATGCCGTTGGTGCTAAACTCTGTTTTTACAGCCATGACTACTTACGGCCACGATGAAGTTGAGGCAATTGAATATATGCCAGTTTCCGAGGCAAGCAAAATATACCCGGTTGTACATCAGTTTGGCAAAACCGGAAAACCCAACCAAAAAAACGTGGTGATCCTTTTGCTCGAAAGTTTTTCCAGAGAATATGTGGGGAGTTTAAATAACTACCGCGGTTTTACGCCGTTTTTGGATTCTTTGTCGCAACACGCTTTGGTTTTCGATAGTGCCTTTTCAAATGGACTTCGGTCGATTGATGCCATTCCGGCCATAACTATCGGATTACCTGCACTTATGGACGATCCATTCATCACATCAGTGTACAGCAACAACAAAACCCATGGGCTGGTTCAAATTTTAAACGAAGAAGGCTACGAAACCGCCTTTTTTCACGGAGGCTCTAACGGCACAATGGATTTTGATGGATTTGCCGGATACGTTGGTTTTCAGCACTATTTTGGCCGAAAAGAGTACAACAACGACGCCGATTATGATAGTTTCTGGGGAATTTACGATGAACCATTTTTGCAATTTGTAGGTCAGAAACTCAATGCGTTTAAACAGCCGTTTTTTGCCTTTGAGTTTACGCTGAGTTCACACTATCCTTATCACTTGCCGCAAAAACATGTAAATAAATTTCCGGAAGGCGAACTGCGCATCCATCGTGTGGTGCGCTATACCGATTATGCTTTAAAAAAGTTTTTTGAAACGGTGAGCCAAATGCTTTGGTATAAAAACACGCTTTTTATAATCGTGGCCGACCACCCGGCACAATCGGTTATGGTTACTGAAAACGAAAACATAACCAATCGTGGAGAAACAATATCCCCGGAATTGTCGGCTTATTACAAAAACACTTCGGGAAGATATGCTATACCCATGCTGTTTTTCGCACCTGGCGACACCAACTTGCGCGGGGTTTACAGTCGCACAACCCAACAAACCGATATAGGTCTGGTTATTTTAGACTACCTAAACTTCAGCCAGAGCATGGTTGCATTTGGACAGCCTGTATTCGATAGCACCGCGCCCAGAGTTGCAGTTCAGCACGTTAGCAGTCTGGCGCAAATTACCTCAGGCTCATACAGCTTGCTTTTCGACAAAGAACAGGCTACCGCTTTGTTTAACAACCTAGATGATCCAGAACATTTAAGTAATCTGATTGAAAAACAACCCTCCATTGCCGACAGTCTTGAACTTCAGCTAAAAGCCCTTCTACAGCAATACACCAGCAGACTGGTTGAAAACAAATTGAGAGACAAAACACAACCCGAATAAACCCGGAAAAGTAATCGGTTTTTGCTGGATTTTTTGGGTAAAAAACAAAGGAAGCTACAAAACCTTGTAACTTCCTTTGTTTCAAGTCTCCCCGACAGGGCTTCCCGATATCATTCCTCATCGGGATAAACTTCTCGCCCATGCGATTAATCCCTTCCTAAGCGTAGATTCTGTGTAACTACGCTTTCTTATTCTAATATTTTTATCTTTTTTAAGTCAGGAAGCTACCAAATACGAGATCAAATTTCGGTTCATTTTTAACCTTTCAGGTAGTTGGGTGGGCAGATGTTTTTTACAAAATATTGTTATTGAAATAGATGTGTTATAGTTTAAGTAAAAGATATAGCAGCGTAGTTGCACCTGTCTGCCTAAGGCACGAAACTACGCTGAGAGGAGCTAATTATATCTGAAAGCATATAAAAAAGATGTAATCAATATATTTATACGCAAATACATATAATATAAAATATTTGATTATCTTTGTATGCAAATACATATAAAATGAATCAATTACCAGAATTTGTAAAGACCAGACGAAAGCAATTGGGTTTAACACAGGAAGAATTTGCCGAAAAGGCTGGAGTAGCCTTAACCGTAATCAGAAAGATTGAACAAGGCAAAGAAAACTTGAGCCTGTCAAAGGTAAACCAGGTATTAATGCTTTTTGGTCATGTTTTAGGCCCAATTTATAATAATGATGCGACAAGGAATAGTTAAATACAATAACGAATTGGCAGGTGTTTTAATTGAGGAAGACAATGGTGAATATGTATTTGTCTATAACGAAACGTATGTCCAAGAATACCCCAACCAATTCATCACGTTTAATATGCCGGTTACGCATAATCCCTACAGAAGCAAAAGACTATTTCCTTTTTTCGATGGTCTGATTCCTGAAGGTTGGCTGTTAAATATCGCGGCAGAAAGCTGGAAAATCAACAAGAACGATCGCATGGGGCTCTTGCTTGCATGTTGTCAAAATGCAATTGGAGCAGTTAGTATTCACCCGGTAATAGAGAAGGCTCATGCGTAAATGTTTATATTGTTATCAGGAGATGGAGGCAAATCTTGAAGGTGATCATCACCCTCAGTGCAGTAAAACATTTTATGGTACTATACATGCTCCGGTTTTACCCTATCGCTTATCGGAAATGGAAAAATTGGCTAAAGAAGCTATAGAATTATCTGTAACAGTGCCGGGCGTACAACCAAAATTATCGTTGGATTGGATTAAAACTAAATTGGAAAATGGACACCAAGGGCGCTTAACCATTATGGATGCTCTACAAGGGCAGTACATTTTGAAACCGCAAAATGCTCTTTACCCGCAGATGCCTGAAAACGAACATCTATCCATGAAACTGGCGGCTTTGTTTAAGATGGATATCGTGCCCGTCAATATGATTCGTTTGACTTCCGGCGAATTGTGCTTCATCACCAAACGCATAGATAGAAATCCAGACGGATCAAAAAATCATATGATCGATTTTATGCAAATTCTTGAGTTAGAAGATAAGTACAAAGGCACCATGGAAACCTTAGGGAAAACAATTGGTGATTTATCAGTAAATACCTTGTTGGATAAACTGCGCTTTTTCGAACTGACGGTTTTTAATTACATCATTGGCAATAACGATATGCACTTGAAAAACTTTTCGATGTGGCTAACTCAATTCGGCTGGACTCTATCTCCAGCGTACGACTTACTAAATGTAAAAATGATTTTACCGAAGGATAAAGAAGATACCGCACTACTACTCGGAGGTAAAAAAATGAATTTCAACAAAACATATTTTGACAGATTAGGCAGTGTTTTAAAACTAAACGACAAACAAATGAACGCTGTTTATAAAAGATTAGTGAAATGGTTGCCCAAGGCTCTCCAGCTCATCGATTTGTCCTTTTTAACCGAAAACCATAAAAACAGCTACAAAGAATTGATAACGCAACGTGTAAAGCAATTGGCCTATTAGCCCTCCCTAAGCGTGGTTTGTAACTACGCTTTCTTATCCTAATATTTTTATCTTTTTTAGGTTAGGCAGCTACCAAATACGAGATCAAATTTCGGTTCATTTTTAACCTTTCAGGTAGTTGGGGGGCAGATGTTTTTTTTACAAAATATTGTTATTGAAACAGATGCGTTATAATTTAAGTAAAAGATATTATACCATTTATAAAATGAAGTTAGCTCTAATCTTGTTCTGGTATAATGCCGATATAGAATTGACGAGGTTTTAGGAGCGAAACGAACTTAAAGCTCATTTCAAACCATAATCGGTATTACAGCGTAGTTGCAAACTCTGCTGAGGTTCAGGGCAGTTTCATTCACAAATGAGTTGTAAAGTGGTGAAAATCCTCAGGTAGAGGATGGTGGATTGAGGCAGGCTAAGATGTAACTTTTAGGGATAACAGTTGGAAGTAAGCAGATCTAAGTTCAACAAACGAAGACAAGCTTAACCTATTCAATATATTTGAATTACAGGCGATTGATAGCAATGAATCTAAAGGGAAATTTCTTACTGAAGTATATTATTAACAATCATCTTGGCTGCATTTCCAGTTCCGTAGATATATTTACTTGATTTATCTATTTTTAAGTCCTTCATTTTTGTAAACAAAGAATTAAATTCCCTGCTATCTGTATTAAGACAGACAGCAATATTATTTCTAATACTTTCTATTCTTTCAGTCGTATTCCTCAAAACAATAACTGGCGTTAAGAAAAAACTAGCTTCTTCAAGTAACCCACCTGAATCACTTATAATTAGTCGTGAAGATTTTATTTGAACTAGCATTTTAGAATAGGGTAATGGATCTGAAATGATAAGGTTTTTTAATTGATTGGCGGAATAATTGTCGAGAACCTTTTTAATCTCTGGATTTGGATGTCTGATGATAACAAAATTGTATTCTGAATTGTTAATCGCTAAATCAAAAATAGAGTCAAGGTAATTCACATGGTTTTTGCCGTGGTTTTCCCTTCGGTGGATCGTACATAGTATTGTATTCTTATCACAATCCGCATTTTGAATGTTGTTTGATTTTTCCATTTTTAATAGTCCATCAATAATTGTGTTGCCTGTTACCAAAATCTTTTGAGGACTGAACCCTTCATCTTCTAAATTTCGTCTAGCTGATTCAGTAGGAGCATACAAGTAATTTGCCATCATGCTAATCATTCTTCGATGAGCTTCTTCCGGGAATGGATTTTCATTATCATACGTTCTTAGCCCGGCCTCAATATAGTGGATAGGTATTTTACTATAAAAGGCTACCAAAGAGGCGCAATATGTTGATGCCGTATCTCCTTGTATGATAATCGAGTCAATTTTTTCGTTTAGACCTAATGTTTTTATTAAACTTTCTAATTTGCTAATTATTTCAGCTGTGAGAATAGATAGGCTATTAGATTGGTTGTTAATTTGTAACGTATGGTCAATTACTATGTTGGATTCTTCTAGAAATTGACGTAAAAGGCTGTTATGCTGATTGGTATTAATTATTATCAAATTATCTCGAAGACCTCTTCGATCAAACTCATCAATTACGGGTACCAGTTTGATAAACTCAGGTCTGGTGCCAAATATAACTAGAATTTTGCGCATTAGTTTGGAATAAAAAAAAGATTTCTGCTTCGGTATTGATCCATTTCAACAATTTTAAATTTTCCTGAATCTCTGTAATAACAACTATAACCAAACGATTTAATGAGCTGAATAACTTTGTCTCTCTTGTTGTTATCCCAAAGTTCACAATAGATGAATGGTTTGCATCTTTTTATTGTTTGAGCTGCGCCATGCAGAATTTCCAATTCATAGTTCTCTGCTATAAGTTTAATCCCCTGAATAGTTATGTTTTTTAATTCTTCCCTTTCATCAATAGTTTGGATAACCACTTCTGTTTTGATATAATTTTCAAATTTGTTAATGCTTTTATCGTCCATATGGGCCATCCCCTGCTTTTTTACACCTTTAACTATAGGAATAAGCATTGATTTACTTTTGTTAGATACATCTCCCAAGCCAATTAGATAGGCAAAACAATTCTTTACTTTATAATGATCGATAAGTTTGATTATTGTATCAAAATTATCTTGAATGGGCTCGTACGCAAATACCTTTCCACGGTAACATTTCTTTGCAATCGGAATTGTGGTTACACCTGTTGAAGCGCCTATAATTACCACATTTGAATTCGGATTAAGTTGTTTGACAAAATACAAGTAATCCCATTTTTTTTTAAAAAGCCATAAGGTAGAAATCTTACATATTGAAAACACATAAAGATACTTGGTATAACCCAGTATGCTGTGAAGAGATCTGATAACAAATGATTTCATATTGATTTACCCTTAATGGTATTTTCCAGAATTAGATTTACTTCTTTCCAGTTATACCGGATGGTTACAAATTGAAAGGCGTTGTCGATTATTGAGTTATATAACTCATTGTTATCCATTAAGGAAAGAATTGAATCAACATAATCTTCTGGTTTTTCACACTCCAAAATCTCCTGATTAGGTTTAGCCTGAACGGCATTATTTGCCGACTTTGAAACTACATTTGGAACTTTCATAGCCATCGCTTGAATTATTTTATTCTGTAACCCGATGCTTACCACCATAGGAGAAATCATAATTCTTGACATGGCAATTGAATCACTAATATGTTTGAATCTCTCAATAACATCAATGTTTTCCGATTGTAATTGTTTAATGTAGGCCGCCGGTTTTGCACCTGCAATAAGAAATTTTATGTTAGGTTTTTGTTTAATTAATAAAGGAAATATATGGTCAATTGTGTATCTTATCGCCTCAATATTCGGCGGATATGACATATTCCCCATAAAACAGAGGTCGTATTTTTTTTGCTCTTGTCGTGGGTAAAATGAATCGAAATCAACACCATTGGGTACAATTACAATTTCTTTTGATCTAATATGATTAATGAAGTTAGCATCCTGCTTTGAAATAATGGAAAATCGGTCAAAGTAATCGAACACCTCTGCTTCGTACTTTTTTAATCTTTTGTATTCAGATAGCAAAAAGAATTTTTTAACCGGATTCTTTTCAATGTCACCTCTTTTTTTCATGCCAATTGAAAAGGCATCCATAAAGTCAATGGATTTTTCTACTCCGATTATGTTTTTTGCATACTTGGCAGTTCTAAGCAAATGACAATGAACATAATCAGGTTTCAGTTGATTTATGATAGCTAATATTTCTCTGTATATGTTCTCGTTGTAAAAATATGCCACCTGAAAAGGATTTGTATTAAACAGACATTTCGCTAAGGAGAAAAGACGTGGTATTAACGGGGTTTTGAAAATATGAATGTTTTCACAAAATGATAATTGATTAAGAAATTCATTTCCTACTTCTGCATCATGAAGTGCAATCAGATGTACTTCATTGTTAATACTTAAAGATTTAAGTTGGAAAAACACTCTCAGCTGGTCACCCTTACTTATTGGATATGGAAATCGTGAAGTTAGAAAGACTATTTTGGACATAATTAAAGACCTTTATCGCTAAGAATAAATTCTATAAGTTGCGAACTACATGTGTCTACCCCTTGTTCATTAAGATGTACGCCATCGTAGAAATCACTTTGATCTAACTTAAACCGAAAGGTTCGAAGCCCATGATTCTGGGCTATTTCATTGATAATTTTATTATATGTATCAATCATACCATTCATTTGAATCTTATACGGGTACATTATTCCTTTAGGAAAGTTAGGAATTTCAATTAGTATCACGTTCCCTTTTTGTGTGAATAATTTCACTTTTAAAACAAGAAGGTCATAAGCGATTCTAAAGTCTTGTACACTAGTATTGTTTTTGGCATCATTTGTCCCAATAAGAATGGTGGAAATACCCGATAATTGATTTGTGATCAGATTGTAGTTTTTGTCAATTAGCCTTAAAACATCAATAACGGTATGCCCATTTTCAGAAATGTTTATTAGATTCCAATTTTTACTTAAGTTACTTTTTAAGCCACTTGCAATTTTTTCAGGATAACTTAAATAAGTTCTTGCACCTTTAGTTATGCTATCTCCAATCGAAATATATGTTTCCCAATTCATCTGTTTTTTTTAGTCTTATGCACAGCCAATGGATTCATAAACGTAACGGTGTTTATCGCAAACATTTAAAAACTCTTTTCTTGTTTTATATTTTTAGAAAAATATCGGCCCTAAGGATTGACGGTGTAAAGCTACGGAATATTTTTATCGACTAGAATTGCTCATGCGAACTTTGTAAAGTTTATCTGATTGCCACCAGATATAATTTGAAAAAGAACAATTTTTATACTTGCCAAGAGGAGTAAAATTTGGCACAAGGCATCACTTTTTGATACTTATCGTAAAAAAGGACTTTTGCTATTTGTATGTATATAGTATGCAAATAAAAAACAAAGGAAGCTACAAAACCTTGTAACTTCCTGTTTTTCAAGTCTCCCCGGTAGGGCTCGAACCTACGGCCCGCTGATTAAGAGTCAGCTGCTCTGCCAACTGAGCTACGG